>JAGWLJ010000345.1 GCA_028873275.1 Pseudomonadota bacterium | reverse complement strand
AAAAGCGGGAAAGACAGGTAAAACACCCATTCAACGCCAATCGACCAGCCGCCTGGCACGATAGAGCTTTTTTGCGGCAGAGCTACCCCGAAGAGGAATGTGATATTAAGTAGAAACCGGCTGATGAAATCAGCATTGAATACGTTGGATGCACCCGCCGTATAAAATCGCAGAACGACAATTAACAGGCATACTGCAAGATAGAGCGGTACAATGCGGGCGACGCGCGCAGTGAAGAAAGTTTTAAGCAGGTCGAACGTTACAGCGCGGTGGGCATAGACGTACCACAGGCTGAAGCCGCTCAACACGTAAAAGAGATAGACGCCAAAGGTGCCGATCTGGAAAAGCGCTACGCCATTCCACAGCAGGATATGGTACAGCATGATGGCGATGGCGCACAGGCCGCGGATGCCATCCAGCGCGTGAAGCCGCGGGCGGGAAAGATTGCTCAATTGGTTCCAGTTCTGCATAGCACAATCCATAAGGTTTTAAACAGGATGATAACATCGCCGATAAGAGTCGGATGCGCGGCATAAGTCAAGTCGTAGCGCAACTGTATCGCTTCCGACAGATTGCTGCGGCCGCTAACCTGGGCAAGGCCTGTAATACCGGGGCGGACGCGGTGGCGTGCCTGCCAGTCGGCTGGGCGGTAGGCGGGTTTCCGCGCCGGCACTTCCGGTCGAGGGCCAACTAGGCTCATGTCGCCGACCAGCACATTCCATAGCTGCGGCAGCTCATCGAGGCTGCTAATGCGCAGGAACTTGCCGACATGGATGATGCGCGGATCGTTCGTAGCAGTCTGCCAGGGGCCGATGGAGGAGGCGTTTTTTATCATTGATCGGAATTTTATGATACGAAATGGATGGCCATGCAGTCCCGCGCGTTCCTGCAAAAAGAACGGTGATCCGGGGCTTTCCAGCATGATGGCGATGGCAATCAGGAGAAAAATAGGGGAAAGCAGCAACAGGGCAGGGAAGCTGATCGCGATATCGAGGATGCGCTTATAGAAGGCGTAGGTCACCACACCGTCAGCCCGCCATCGATGATGATATTCTGGCCGGTGGTATAACTGGCGGCATCGGACAGCAGATAGATGAGCGCGCCGGTTAGCTCGTCGGCCTTACCCATGCGACCCATCGGTACACGCTGGCTATAGCGCTCCTCAAATATTTTATTCTGGCCACTGAAAATCCCTCCCGGGCTGATGGCATTGACACGCACTCCGCGTGCTGCCCAGTAGCTACTCAAATACATGGTGAGTCCCCACAGACCTGCCTTGCTTACACTGTAAATGGCCGGCGTGTTAATGGCTCGGCCCATATACTCCGAGCCTTCATAGATGCGCTGATCGGGAGCAGCAACACCGTAAAT
>JAGWLJ010000081.1 GCA_028873275.1 Pseudomonadota bacterium | reverse complement strand
CTGCGCGTCGGGAACCACTTTTCCCAGCACGCCGGCCGGTGCGAGCACCCCCCGCAACACCTCATCGCTGCCAATGACACGGAATCCTTCATCCTCAAGAAAGCGGATCACCGCCTTGAGCAGCGCGTCGTCGCCGGAAAAGATCGCCGTTCCCAGTCGCGCCAGCAATTTTGCTCCCACCATATCCGGCCTGAGCGAAGTAAAAGACGGGCGGCGCATATGCCCCGCCATGACGATCTCCTGCACCCCTGCCCGCTTCAGATGATCGAGCGCTTCGCCCACTGCCCCCAGCCGCACTACGGCATGCGGCAGGCCAGAAAATGACGCCGGGTCGGCCGCGCCCTCGAACGCCAGTACGAAATATTGTCGCCCGCCGGCCTGGCAGGCTTCGATCAGCTTCTCCGGCAGCCGGCCGCCGCCTGCGAGAATGCCGAGGATGGGGAGAGGGGTTTGCGCCATAGCATATCCGGTCAGAGTGACAGGCCCCAGCCGTCGCTGCGCTGTTCTTTAATACGATGAACGAGCCGGTACATGGCCAGCGTTTTTTCAATCGCCATCGAATCCTGCACCATCATCCGGTTGGCCTTGGGCTCGGTGATGCGGTACCCATTCATCTGGTAAAACGCCGACAACGCCATCATATGGATAATTTTTGGCATGTGTAAGGGCCGCTTGCCATCCAGTTCATAGCAGTGCAACCAGTTTTTTCGTAAATCGGCAAGGATCGATGGATGCTTCAGGCACAGATCTCTCCTGTCCGGCCATTTTACACGCTCGAATATTTCGTCGCAAAGATTATCGTCCATATCACGCCGCCTGCGGCTTATCCTGACCGGAAAAAGATTTGGGAACGCAGAGCGAGCGCGAGCCCTTGTCGCTCATGAAGGCGAGGATCTCCTCGACTTCACCGATACCGCCGTATTGTTCCTGCGCTTTGCGCGCGCGCTCGGCCAGCGTGCCGGCATCTTCCTCAAATATGATCTTGTACGCGTTGCGCAGCGCATGGATAGTCTCGCGGTCGAAATTGCGGCGCTTGAGGCCTACCAGGTTCAGCCCGGCCAGGCTGGCGCGCTCGCCCATCACCGAGCCATAGGGAATCACGTCGTGCTCGACGCCGGACATGCCGCCGATGATGGCGTGCGGGCCGATGCGCACGAACTGGTGCACCGCTGCCAGCCCCCCGATGATCGAGTGGTCGCCGACTGTCACATGCCCCGCCAGGGTGGCGTTATTGGCCAGGATCACATGGCTGCCGACGCGGCAGTCATGCGCCACATGGCTTCCCACCATGAACAGGCAATGATCGCCGACCGAGGTCAGCATTCCGCCGCCCTCGGTGCCGGGATTCATGGTGACGTATTCGCGGATCACGCAGCAATCGCCGATGGTAAGCCGCGATTTCTCGCCCTTGTATTTCAAATCCTGCGGCGCATGGCCCAGCGACGCGAAAGGAAATATTCTGCACTGCCCGCCGATCGAGGTTCGCCCGCTGACAACGACATGCGATGCCAGCTCCGTCCCCTCCCCTATCGTTACCTCGCCGTCGATAACGCAATAGGAACCGATAGATACGCCGGCGCCCAGCTTGGCGCCTGACGCAACGATAGCGGTGGGGTGGATGGCCATTTTCAATCGAGAATCATCGCGCAGATGATCGCCTCGGCGACTTTCGTGCCCTCGACGCTGGCCGTGCAGTTGAATTTCCATACGTTCCTGCGGCTCTGCTGCTTCTCGGCGCGGATATGCACGCAGTCGCCGGGAACAACCGGCTTCCTGAAGCGCGCTTCGTCGATCGACATGAAATAGACCAGCTTGCCCTCCGATGCCTTGCCCAGCGTATCGACCACCAGTACGGCCGAGGTCTGCGCCATGGCCTCGATGATCAGCACGCCCGGCATCACCGGCATCTTGGGAAAATGGCCGATAAAATGCTGCTCGTTGATACTGACGTTCTTGATCGCCACGGCGTGGCTGTCCGTCACGCACTCGATCACCCGGTCGATCATCAGGAACGGGTAGCGGTGCGGGATCATCTCCATGATGCGCTCGATATTGATCATTCGCGGCGCCTGTGCTGCTTTCTGCCCTTCCATCACTCCTCCGACGCTTCTCCTTTTTTTCCCAGTTTCATCATGGTCGCCGCCTGCCGCCGCCACTCCCTGATCGGCATGGCGGGCGAGCCGCTATAGGTTTCGCCGGCCGGTATGTCGCGCATAACGCCCGACTGCGCCGCCAGCTTGGCCCCCGCGCCGATATGCACATGCCCGCCGATGCCCACCTGGCCGCCGAGCATGACGCCGTCATCGATGCGCGTGCTGCCGGCAATACCACATTGCCCGGCAATAATCACGTATTTCCCGATCTGCACATTATGACCGATCTGCACGAGATTATCAATCTTGCTGCCCTGACCGATCACCGTATCCGGCCCGCTGCCGCGGTCGATGGTGGTGCCGGAACCGATCTCCACGTTGTCGCCTATCAGCACCCGCCCCAGCTGCGGTACCTTAAGGATGCCTGTCCTGCCCGGCGCGAAGCCGAACCCGTCCTGGCCGATATGAATGCCGCGATGCAGGGTAATGCGCGATCCCAGCAGGGCGTGGCTGATCGTGCAGCAGGCGCCGATGCGGCAGTCGTCGCCAATCTGCACATGGTCGTAAATCACCGTGTTCGCGCCGATATGGCAGCGCTCGCCGATTGTCACATGCTCGCCGATCACCGCCCCGGCGTCGATGCGCGAGTTGCGGCCTATCTTCGCGCTCGCGGCAATCACCGCCTGCGGCGCAATATTCGGCTCGAAAGCCGGCTCGGGATAGAACTGCTGCGCCGTCAGCGCAAAGCCCGTGTAGGGTTCTTCTGTCACCAGCAGCGCCATGCCTTCGGGCGCGCGGCTGGTGAAGCGCGCGCGTGTGAAGCAGGCCCCTGCCCGGCTTTGCGTAAAAGCGTCAATATACTTGATATTGTCAAAAAAGCTGATGTCCTGCGGCCCCGCCTGATCGAGCGGCGCCACATCCGCAAACGTCCGGCTTCCGTCCGGCGCATCGCCGGAGCGCGAGCTTAAGGAAGCCGCGGTCAGCGAGGCGATATCGCTCAGGCGCGTAGGCCCGGCATGGCGAAAGAATCGGCGGTCGATCATGGGCATATCCTCCCCCTTGCGGGGGAGGAATTACTGGCTACTCGCCCTTCTTGGAGGAAGAGGATTCGTCGAACTTGACGTCGAGCTTGGGCAGCTTCTGGTTGAGGCGCTTCAGCACTTCGTCGGTGATATCGAGCCTGGAATCGCCATAAAGAATCTGCGAGGTGGGAATGGCGACGGCGAAGCCCTTTTCCTTGGCCAGGTCGGTGATGATATCGGTGACGACTTTCTGGATCTCGCCGATCGAGCGCTCGAAGGAATTATCGAGCAGGGCCTTCTTGGACTGCACTTCCTTCTGCATTTCGGTGACCTTGCTGTTGAAAGCGCGCGATTTCTCGGCGAAGGCGTCCTTGGAAAGGACGCTTTGCTGCTTGCCAAGATCCTGCTGTTCCTTCTGCAGCTTGTCCTGTTTCTTGCTGATGTCGGACTGGAAGGATTTCTGCTTGCTCTCCAGCTGCTCGCGCACGTTCTGGGCGGCGGTGGAGTCGCGCATGATCAGCTGGATATTGACGGTGGCGATGGGCACCGCGGCAGGAGCGGCATCGGCCATTGCCGCCGCGGCAAATCCCATCATGGTGACGAGTGCAAAAGCATAGATACGTAACGTTTTCATTGATCGTCCTTTCATGGAGTTAAATAGCGGAAATCAGAACCGGGTGCCGAAGCTGAAATTGAGGATCTGCGTGCGATCCGGCTTCTGTTTGACGAAGGGATGCGCCAGGTCGATGCGGATCGGCCCGAACGGCGAGGTCCACAGCATCCCGACGCCGGAGGATACGCGCATGGCATTGCTGTCGAATACGGTAGGCCCGCTGGCATCGGTATGCCACAGGCTGCCGGCATCAGTGAAGACGGCGCCGGTGATGCCCAGTTCTTCGGGCAGGCCGAGCGGGAAATGCAGCTCCACCGTGCCGAGATAATAATCATTGCCGCCTAGGGCGTCGCGGGTTCCGGTATCGCGTGGGCCGACGCCGGCGATCTCAAAGCCGCGGAAATTGTCGGCGCCGAGATAGAAGCGGTTGTTGATGCGGATATCCTGACCGCTGAAACCGAAGATGTTGCCGCCGGAGCCGAGGAAAGCCAGTGTCCATTTATTGGCCACCGGATAGTAGTAACTGGCTTTGACTTCGTGCTTCAAATACTTGTCGTAGCCGCCGAGTCCGGCCACTTCCTGCGCGATGCTCAGATAATACCCGCGGGTGGGGTTGAATTTGTTGTCGCGCTCGTCGAGGGAAAGGCTGTGCCCGACGGCGGAGGTGAGGAAGGTGCCTTCCTGATCCTGGATGAACAGCGACGCGGTGGAGGGAACGTCCTTAATCGTGTTGTTGTGGATGGTGTAATAGAAGGAGTGCTGCAGCTTTTCCTGCAGCGCGTAACTGCCGCGCAGCGTGATGCCCTTGACGTCGCTGACATAGGAGCTTTCACGCGTGAAGTCCATGTAGTTGCGGTAAATGTCGAAGCCGGCGGCCAGCTCGCGGTCGAGGAAATACGGATTGGTGAAGCCCAGCTGCGCCTGGCGGTCATAGGTGGCCATGATGAAATTCAGGTTCAGCTCCTGGCCGGTGCCCATCAGGTTCTTTTCCTTGATGCCGAAATCGCCCAGCACGCCGTCGGTGGTCGAATACCCGGCGCCGATATTGATTTCGCCGGTGGATTTCTCCTTCACGTCGACGTCGACGACGGTTTTGTCCGGCGCGCTGCCCGGCTCATCCTTGACCGTCACTTTCTCGAAGAAGCCGAGATTGTTGAGGCGCTGCTCGGTGCGCTGCAGCTTGGCGGTGTTATAGGCGTCGCCTTCGCTCAGGCGGAACTCGCGGCGGATGACCTCATCCAGCGTGCGCACGTTGCCGGTGATGTTGATGCGCTCGACATACACGCGCGGGCCCGGCTTGATGACATAGGTCAGGTTGGCGATGCGCTTGTCCTTGTCGCGGTCGAGCTTGGGCTGGATATCAACGAAGGCATAGCCGTGGTTGCCCAGTTCCTTGGTCATGGCGTCGATGGAATCCTCAACCTTGCTGGCGTCATAGATCTTGCCGGCTTTGGTGGTGAGCAGCTTCTGCAGGTTGGGCTTTTCCTTGCCTTCGAGCTCGTTGGCGATCTTGACTTCGCCGAACTTGTATTGCGGGCCTTCCTCGACGACGAAGGTGAGATAGAACGCATCCTTCTTGGGCGACAGTTCGGCGTTGGCCGATTTCACCTGGAAGTCGGCATAGCCCTCGTCGTTATAGAAGCGGCGCAGCAGCTCCTGGTCGAACTGCAGGCGATCGGGGTCGAACTTGTCGTTGTCGGTGAGGAATTTGTACCAGCGGGTTTCCTCGGTGCGGATCGCCTTGCGCAGGGTAGTGGTGTCAAAATGTTCATTGCCGATGAAGCTGATCTTCTCGACGCGGGCGACCGGCCCTTCGGTGATTTCATACACCAGCTCGACGCGGTTCTGGTCCTTCTTGATGAGTTTGGGCTCGACGGTGGCGCTGTAGCGACCGCTGCGGCGATAGATGTCGAGGATGCGCTTGACGTCGCTCTGCACCTTATCCTGCGAATAGATGGAGCGCGGCTTCAGCTCCAGCTCCTTTTCGAGATCCTTGGTGTCGATGCGGTCGTTGCCCTCGAAGGCGACGCGGCTGACCACCGGGTTTTCGACCACGCGCACGATCAGCGCATTGCCCTGCTTGAGCAGCTGCACGTCAGCGAAGAAGCCGGTGGCGTAGAGATTCTTGAGGCCATTGTCGATGTCGGCCTGGGTAAAGCGGGCGCCGGGAGTGAGGCCAAGATAGGAGATGATGGTGCGGCTCTCGATGCGCTCGTTGCCCTCGACCTTGATGTCGCCGATGGTGCCGCCGGCGATGCCGGCCGTGGCGTTTCCGGAACCGGAAGAAACCGGCTGCGCTTCGAGTGCCCGGACGGGCGCCGCCAAAAGCAGGAACAGGCTTAAGGCAAAACAGAGAAGCGAGCGATAACCCATTATCTTACCTTGCAAAATTAATACGCGACGCGTAACGCCTGACGCTTAACAGATCGCACCATGGGGCAAAAAAAGGGATAAATCAAGAAGAAATCAATGCGGGGGAAGATTGCATAAGAATGCCATAAAATGAGAAGTCGGAGCACCGCTGTGCGAGATGCCATTTTTCCTTC
The DNA here is from genome assembly GCA_028873275.1 of Pseudomonadota bacterium. Taxonomy (GTDB): domain Bacteria; phylum Pseudomonadota; class Alphaproteobacteria; order Rickettsiales; family SXRF01; genus JABDCD01. The sequence goes on along the minus strand of JAGWLJ010000081.1, from coordinate 450 downwards.
CGGAAGGCGGGGATTATAGCATAAACAATAATTAATTATTTATGAATGTTTTGTGACAAATCATTAAAATTCATGGTATTGTCATAATTGTCCGCCGGCAATTGTGTTATGCTGCAAGCGTTACCTTGGATTTGGCCGGATGAATGTTGCGTAACGTTTATCAGTCAAATTCCAGCGTGCGGGCAAGGGAAGCGATTGTCTTCCCCCGCACCGCGGTAATGTGTGGCGCCATCTATTAGGCGTCTGGGAGGATGTAATGGGTACGCATGTCCAGATCGTGGCCTTTGGGTGCACCTGGAATCTCTTCGTCATGGCGAAGGATAACCAGGCAGCGTGCGACAAAATCCACGAGGCTGTGAAGAGCCTCGGCGGGTCGAAGCTGCTCACGAAAAGCCCGTATGATATGAAGAACTATCCCTTCTACGCAACGGTCTCCGTGAACAACACCGC
>JAGWLJ010000080.1 GCA_028873275.1 Pseudomonadota bacterium | reverse complement strand
GCAATTTCTGCTTATGCTCGGAAGGCAATTGCTGTGCCTCCTGAACCACGCGGGCATAATCGACATATTCCTCCGGCTCCAGCCGCCCGCGCGAAATCCGGCCCCAGCGGCATCACGATCATGAAATCCCAGATATTGATGAACTGCACCATCCCCATCAGCAGCAGGACATGACGCTCGAAATGCAAGGTGTCGGTGGATGCCATCGCCTCATCTCTAGAGAGGGGCGATGCGCGATGTCAAGCTGTGATTACCGGCTTAAGGAGGCGGCGGCAGGAGCGCGGCTGGCATCAACCGCCGTCGTCCAGTTTTTAGCCTGCGGCTCAGCCATGATGCGCATGATGGAAAGCTGGCGGTCAGGATTATTGGGAGCGAATTCCGGCACCTTCGCCGCCATCTCGGGCGGCACATATTTCTGCATAACGAGGGCAAGCGCTTCTTTCGGCAATTGCGCCAGATCGCAAAAAATTTTTACATTGTCTTTCATTTCGATCCTGGGCAATTTCTGCTTATGCTCGGAAGGCAATTGCTGTGCCTCCTGAACCACGCGGGCATAATCGACATATTCCTCCGGCTCCAGCCGCCCGCGCGACTTCTCCGCCATGTTGCGGTAAGCCGCGATAATCCTGGCATCCTGCGCCGTATATCCATCCGTCTCGCGCAGCACCATGGCCGCAATATTTCCCGGTCCCACGCCCTGCGCATTGAGGCGTGTGGCAAGATCCAGCCGATGATGCCCATCGGCAATAAACTGTGTGCCATCGAGCCGCTCATGCACCAGCACTGGGTTGCCGTGCAGAATGGGATCCCAGCGCTCGGCATCGAATTTCCCTTTCTGCGTGACGCCGGTTGCGCCGTTGCCGCCTGAGCGGAACTGGTACGTCGCGGCGTCCACTTTAATGCCAGCCGGATCAAGCATGACCAGTGGCTCCGGCAACGCATTTTTCTGGGATTTAAGCGCTTCCAGCAGCTTCGGGAACCCCACATCGATCTGGCGCGCGATGGCATCCATGCCGACGCTTATTTTCAGGCTCTCCTCTGCGGCAGGCGCGCCGATAGTCTCCACTTGGAATGAATCGGCCAGCACGGATTTCACCGCCGCTTCCTGATAGGCCACGTGAGGCTGGCTGGAAATAATCAGCAGCCTGTCGCCGGCTTTAAGCTGGATTTTGCCTTCTTCGTCTTTCAGGAAGCTGCGAATAGTATCCTGCGTATTGGCGCGGCCATGCGCCTGCTGCGGCGTATTGACAGGGTGAAGAGATAATTTCTGCAATTCTTCTGGCCAGGCATTATGTTTTTCATGGGCGCGGGCGATCATCATCTGCATCTCGGTGCCCTTGCCGTAGGAATCGGCATGCACCGGCTCCGACGGATCAAGCGGCCGGTCGCTGCCCAGCAGATGAATCTTGTCGAAGCGCACGCCCTCATTCCATAGCTTCGGCAGCACGTCGAGACGCTCATTGACCGCACCTTCCATGGCCCCCAACACCAGCACGTGATCGTAATGTTTTCCGGCCGGTGCCTTGGCTGACAGCATTCCCGCCGCATCCAATGCCCGCAAAAGTTCAGAGCGATGGCGGCGGAATAATTCCGGTTCCTCGCATTGGCAGCGCTCAACCCCGGCGGGGCGGCGCAGCATATGCGCCTGTGTGGCATCGTGCAGCCAGTGAGCTGCCTGCTCCGGCGTGTCGAACGTCACATGTTTCAGTATCGCCTTGGCCTGGCTTTCGCTAATGATTCCCTGAACATCGGGCAATTCGCCAAATGCGCCGGAGGCCTGCAACAGCTGCGTCAGGGCGGTTTGCTGGCCTTCTTTGCCATAGCCCAAAGCGTTGAATATGGTTTCCAGCGTAGTACTCATATAATTATTTTCCCATAACGCACGCTGGGAGTTAACCGGCAATATGTGAAGTTTTGATGACAAAAAGAGCCCCGCCTGAAGCGGGGCCGAGGGAGATTATAAATTGGCCGGGCTATATTCCCATCGCCCGGTTGCCGCCACCTTTAGCCGCCAGATATAGGCTGCCTGCGGTGCCCAAGCCATCAATAACGACATTGCCAAAATTGACCGGCAAATCCTGTCCCTGCTCATCCTGTTTTAACGGAACCACTCCTATCAACCGTCCGGTATCCGCGATTAAACCGCTGCCAAACCACGCAGTTGCGACCACCCCCCCGATAGCAAGCCCTCTGTTTCCAATCCAGCCGCCCTGGCCGACATTCCCGCTGATTCTGGCAGTAGTTTGTTTAAAATGACCCATTTGCTCAAAATCCGCTGGCTGTAATTTGCCCCCAGCAGATTGCTTGATCGTCTCAATAAACGACGGCAGTTTAGGCGTATCAGTCATAACCTTCTCGCGTTCAGTTATAGTCGTTTCTATTATCACTATACGCCTGAAAAGCGAACCGGTGTGTTACAGTTCTGTTAAATCTGGTGATTTCTGCCAGATTTTTTGTTAACCAGTTAATTTATAATGCTATTTCTTTAGAACTCTGTCGGTCAGCTGATCGAGTTGGCGCCGCATGCCGTCGATATTATCCTTCATATCCTTAAGGCGTTCCTCCAACCGGGCGAATTTTTCATTGAGGCTGCTGGTGCCCGTAGCGACGCGTTCGATATCCCCCACCCGGGCATCCAGCTGCGTTGCCCATATGAGCGCCCCTCCCATCTGCACCAGCAGCGCCAGAATCACCGCCACGGGCACGCGCCGGTCCACTTTCCAGTGCGTAAATTCGGGCGCGATCATCAGGCAAATCCTTTCTGGATACTGCCGTAGACATTCGTGCCGTCGCAGGCAAAGCTCAGCATATCGATAGCCCCGGCCGCCGTGCTCAGCACGGGTGCCGAACCCGACGGCCATTTGAAAGTGCTGCCATACGCCAGCGTACGGCTGCCGGTGCCATCCTGCTTCACGATCAGCATATAGGCATTACCGGGCATCAGCGTAGAAGGATTGGCCAGCGTCCGGTTGCCGGCAAGCGTTACCGTGGCGAAAGGCGCCGTCACCAGGTTCCAGCTGATAGTGGCTGCATCGGTAAGCGCGACAGGTGCCTGTCCCATGGGGCGGCTGGTGATGGTCCACGCGCTGCCATTATAGGTATAGATCAGGCTCTCATCGGCAACCCAGAGCGACATGCCCGCGCCCGGAGCAACGAACTGCCATACCTGATCGAAATAGGCGAGATTCCCCGCCTGCCCCGCCCACGCGCCGGTAGGCGATGTTCCTACGATATATAAATCTCCGCTGGCCGGCGAGCCGGGAGGGGTGCTGGTGGTACGGCTTTTTGCGCTGTTATTGAGCATGGCATCGATTCTGGTCAGGGCAGTGTTTACCGTCACTTCTTTCTGCGCCTGCGATTGCTCAACCAGCGTAATGCCAAGGTGAGTGGTAGTCGTCATAATGGCTCCTATGAAAACACTTTATTTAAAGGCTGTTCGTGATTAAGGTGCGTGCATGCCAACGCTCGAAGAAGTCCGGCGGCAGATCGCCGCGTATCCGCACAGCTATATTTTCTGGACGCAGAAAGAAATCCGCGCCCTGCCGGAAATCCTTGATCGCGGAGAAACCGTCAAAGCCCTTACCTCCGGCATGGTCAATGGAGCGACCTGGCTGGCGGTATGCACCGAGCGGCGGCTGATTTTCCTCAATCGCGGCTTCTTCTGGGGCACCGAACAGGTGCAGATGCCGCTCGACCGCATTCAATCCATCGATCATCAGTTCACCTTCTTTTTCGGCATTATCCGGGTGTTCGATGGCGTCAATGTATTTCAGCTCAACATGGTGCTCAAATCGTCCATCTTGCCTTTCGTCAAAACGGCGGAGGAAATGATGTACGCCCTACGCCATACTCCTTCCGCCGCCCCTCATCCCCAGGCTTCGACCGATATCGCCACGCAACTGGCAAAACTGGCGGAACTCAAGGAGAAAGGTTACCTGACCGACGCCGAATTCCAGGCACAGAAGAAGAAGCTGCTGGGCGGTTAAACGCTGGCATTCCCGGCATACCCTCTGCCCACTGCCGCCGACAACTGATAGACATTCACCGTAATGCTTGCCTGCGGGCTGCCGAAATCGGTCGTTTGCTGTGCAGCGGTATAGCTGGCCGTGGGGCTGGCGAGGGAATTAATCGTCCGCACCACCGCGCCGCCATTCATGATATCCACTTCATAGGCTTCGGAAGCCTCATTCAGCGGCACATCGACATAATCCTGCCAGCTGCCGCCCAGGCGCGCGCGGCGCACCCAATCGACGGTCAGATTACTGCTACCGTCGCGTGCCCCGCTGATATGCGCCGGGCTATAGGGCTTCAGCGCTATGCCGCCATAAGTAAAATCCTGCTCGGAAGCCAGCGAGAGTGTCGAACCGAAGGTAACCGGCTTATATTCCCGCGGCAGCCCGATCAGGTTATTGGCCGAAGCCTGCTTTCCGACATTGCCGTCGAGGAGCACGAATTGCTCTCCTGTCGTATGCGCGGAGATGGCCCATTCCGTCCCAAGCCTGCCTCGCAGCAATCCGCTTAACGTATATATGCCGGGAGAAATCAACGTCGCCGTCGTAAACTGGATCAGCTCATTCCCCAGCATGGCTGCATTGGCGCCGTTGAGCACAGCCAATTGCGTCACGCTTTGCAAAGCAGCGTCCCCCAGAAGCACGACCGTTACCGAATTGGCCAGATCGAATACAGCGGATGGACCGCCGGCCAGCGCCGTACTGGCGATGCCAATCGTCGCCGCCGAGTTCAGATTCATCACCAGCGCATAATTGGCCCCGCCGTCATCGGAGCGGTATACGGCCGCTCCCTGCCAGCCATCGGAAAGCCCCGCCGCCGCCATGCGCAAGGCCGCGCTGTTTGGATCATCCCCAGGCAGGGCCGGCGCATCGAGCAGTACCAGGTCAGTAACTGCTATGCCCTTATTCTGATGCAACAGTGCCGTGCTGTCGGCCGGCGCGGTATAAAAATCGTAGATCGACACATCCTCGGCCACCGCCTGCACTTGCATGATCAGTGGCGTGCTCATGCGCGTGGAGGTAATGCGCATGCGATAGGTGATCCCGCTCACCGTCACGGAAATCACATCGGAAGGCTCCAGCTGCGCGTATCGCACAGGCAGGTTGAACTGGAATGTGGTGCGGCCCATCCAAAGGCTGAACAGGCTGATATCAGCGATGCTCTTGGCGATCTGGTCATCGCAGACGATCGGCAGGTTGATAGTCATGGTTTCCAGGCTGGATGTCACCTGCCGCTGGGAATACTGCGTCGCCGTCTGATAATTCGACAGGCGCGTCATATAAACAACATTAACGCGCTTGGGCAGCTCCACTTCCTGCGCCCGCGTAACCAGAAACAGCTCATTGGCGCCCCTGCTGTTCCCGGGGACAAGATTGCTCTCATCGATGCTCTGCACGAATGCCCCGCCTCTGGGCACGAATTTCAGCACGTTGTCCGATTCAACAACATCGAAGAAATATGCCGCCTGCAATGCCTCAATAGTGTCGCGATAGGTTTGCGCGCCGCTAATGACAAAGCCTTCCGCAAGATCATAAATCTGACTGACGTCGATATCCGCAGCCTGCAATCCGGCACGCAGGCAAACATCGGTGAGTATCGAAGCCAGGCTGGAGGTGCCCAACTTGCCCTGCACCCAGTGCCCGGTCTGCCAATCGCCTCCATCACTCCATACGGCCGTGAGATCCGGCCAATAAGGAAATGGCCGCGCATCCCACGTCCAGACGAACATGCGCTCGATCATGCTTGAGCCGGCCCATTGAATCAGCGTAGCCGTCAATCCCACGCGCTGGGCCAGAAAATCCACGCGACCTCTGGAATGATAGGGGAACGCGCTGCCGGAGCTCAGCGGATCATAGAATATGTTTGGCTGATTAGTGGCTCCGTCAACGCTGGGATAGCCAAATTCGGTAAACCATATTTTCTTCGAGGCCGGCACCCACGACGTTGTCGTGTTGTCGGGATTGACGTGATAATTATTCCAGAACCAGGCAATATTCTTCCATGCATAAGGCGGCGTGAGATTGACTTTGATGGTGCGCGCCGGATCGCTGTAATACCAGTCATAGCCCTCTCCCGAGGTCCAGCCGGCAATGGCTCCGGCAATATCATAGCCGTTCTGCGGCGCGTCGGTCAGCGGGAAATAGGCATCAATGCCGATGACGTCGATATTCGAGGAGGCCCAGAGCGGATCAAGGTTATACCATCCTCCCGTCGAATGATGGTATTCCGACCAGTCGGCCCCATAGGTCACGGTAACGCCGCCACCCAATATGCCTTTGACCGTAGCGGCAAGAGTCACCAGTTGGCTGACTGCCGGATAATTGCCGGGGGTATCGGTAACTGAAGTCAGGCCCTTGAGCTCCGAGCCGATAATGAAGGCATCCACATGCCCCGCCACCAGATTGGCGTAATGGGTGATGAAAGCATTATAGCCGTTGGTTTTGTTAAAGAAATTCACAACATCCGTAGCAGTTCCAGTCAGCCCTCCCCGCCACGGCTTGCCGCTGACATCCATGAACAAGGTCGGATAAAAAGCGATCTTCAATCCCCGGTTCCGCAACTCTGCCAGGTAATGCAGAATGCTATTGTCGTCGGGTGTGCCGCCATATTGAGGAGAGCCGCTGATCTGGGTGATCAAATGCGCCGTGCTGCGGTTGAAGCTGCCAACGCCCCAGGTATCCGGCGAGGTAACAGCCCCTGTCTGATATTCCACCCCCGGCAAAACCACGCAACTCCCGGCATCCAGATCGGTGCCGAACCAG
>JAGWLJ010000079.1 GCA_028873275.1 Pseudomonadota bacterium | reverse complement strand
AGCAGGCTGTAGCCAAAGGCATAAGCCATGAGAATAAGTTCCGTGCGGATAGCCTGGAAGGAGCGTTTTTCCCAGAAAGCAATCGCCGCCAGCACGCCCAGTATGGCCGTCAGGTGCAGCCCGGCATCCTCGCGCATCAGGAGCGTCAGCACGAAGAAAAACAGGCTCCAGCCGGTATGTCCACGCTTATAGAGCCATAGAAAGAGGATAATTCCTAAAGGAATGGCGTATTCGAAGTGCGGCATCCACATGCCCTTAACGATCTCGCCGTTGAAGGCAAAGGCCAGCGCCGCCAGCGCCAGCAGGGCCGATTGCCAAGCGGAGCGCGGCCGAAAACAGGCAAAAAGCGCCAGGAGCATGACCAGCCCCAGCGTGGCATAAATGCCGGCGATAAAGCCCGAATAGAATTCCACCATATGCGTAGGAATAAGCTGAGAAAAGCGACTGGCCAGCAGAAGGAAAGGGCTGAAATGCACGCAGAAATAGGAATATTCGCCGCGCAGATGCGGGTTGGCCAGGGTCCAGTCGTTATGCCACAGCAGGTGGGCAAACAGCCCGGCATCAAAATAAGGCGCGCCAAAATGATAGAAGAGATTGAGCAGGTAATCGTAATGCAGCTGGAAGGCGATGAGGAATACCCCCGCCCCCCATAACCATTTCTTATCCGCTTCGCCAACCATGGGGCGGCAATGTATCGTCATCAATAGCGGTTGACAAGGGGAGGCAACTCGGTTATTTTTCGCCTCCCTTTTGGATAAGGGAATTATAATCTACTTAAAAATCAGGATATTGGTTATGTTTGCGGTAATCAGGACCGGCGGAAAACAATATAAAGTGGCAAACGGCGACGTCATCGCCGTCGAGAAGCTGTCCGGCAATGCCGGCGACAAGGTCGAGATCGCCGACGTGCTGATGGCCGGCCAGAAAATCGGCAACCCGCTGCTCTCCGGCGCGAAAGTCATGGCCGAGATCGTGCGCCAGTTCCGCGACGAGAAGGTGGTCATTTTCAAAAAGCGCCGCCGCCATAACTATCGCCGCAAAAAAGGCCATCGCCAGTATTTGACGGAGATCAAGATTACCGAGATAAAGGCATAAGGAGCAGGCCATGGCACATAAAAAAGCAGGCGGCAGTTCGCGTAACGGCCGCGATACAGCGGGACGCCGCCTCGGCGTTAAGAAATTCGGCGGCGAGATCGTCGTCCCCGGCAACATCATCGTGCGCCAGCGCGGCACCAAAGTGCATCCGGGCACCGGCGTCGGCATGGGCCTGGACCACACCATCTTCGCTACGGCGCAAGGCAAAGTCGAATTCCGCCAGAAACAGGGCGGGAAGATGTTTGTGAGCGTGGTCGCGTAAATCAATAGTGCTTGGTGCTTGGTGCTTAGTGCTTGGTGCTTAGGAAAGCACTTTACCCAAGCACGAAGCACCAAGCACCAAGCACTATTATGAAATTCCTCGACGAAGCTAATGTTTACATCCGCTCCGGCGACGGCGGCAATGGCTGCGTCAGCTTCCGGCGCGAGAAATTCATTCCGCTCGGCGGCCCGGACGGCGGCAATGGCGGCCGCGGCGGCAGCGTCATCGCCGAATGCGTCTCCGGCCTCAATACCCTGATCGACTACCGCTACCAGCAGCATTTCAAGGCCAAAAAAGGCCAGCATGGCATGGGCAGCCAATGCGCCGGAGAAAGCGCGGACGACATCGTTATGCAGCTGCCGGTGGGCACACAGATTTTTGAGGAGGACAAGGAAACCCTGGTGGCCGATCTCACCAAGCCCGGCCAGCGCATCGTGCTGGCCGAAGGCGGCAAGGGGGGGCTGGGCAATATGTGCTTCAAATCCTCCACGAATCGCGCGCCCCGGGAATCGACGCCGGGCGTTCCCGGACAGGAACGCTGGCTGTGGCTCAAGCTGAAACTCATGTCGGATGCCGGGCTGCTCGGACTGCCCAACGCCGGGAAATCGACCTTTCTGGCCGCCGTATCGCGCGCCAAGCCCAAAATCGCCGATTATCCCTTCACCACCCTCGCCCCGCAGCTGGGCGTGGTTTACATCGACGGCAGGGAATTCGTGCTGGCCGATATTCCCGGCCTGATCGAAGGGGCGCATGAAGGCGTCGGACTGGGGCTTAAATTCCTCGGCCATGTCGAGCGTGCCGGTATATTGCTGCATCTGGTCGACGGCACGCAGGAGGATGTCGCCGGCGCCTATAAAACCATCCGCAAAGAGCTGAAAGCCTATAGCGCCCAGCTTGCCAAAACTCCAGAGCTGGTGGCGCTCAATAAATGCGATGCGCTTTCCGAAGAGGACATCAGGAAAAAATCGGCCGCCCTCAAAAAAGCCAGCCGCAGGAAGGTGTGGGCCATCTCCGGCGTTACCGGCCAAGGTGTCAAAGAGGTGCTGCGCGAGATGATGAAAGTGATTGAAGAGAAGCGCAAAGAAAAAAATGCTTGTCATTCTGAGCGAAGCGAAGAATCTTCAGATCCTTCACTGCGTTCAGGATGACACGGACATGCTCGCCAACGCCAAGCGCATCGTTATCAAAATCGGTTCGTCGCTGATTATAAATGAGCATAATCTCGTACGTGAAAGCTGGCTCGCTTCGTTGGCAGCGGATATCCTAGCGCTCAAGCATCAATGCAAACAGGTTATTATTGTAACTTCCGGTGCAGTTGCACTAGGCCGAGAAGTATTGGGGTATGGATACGGTACGCATAAATACGAATTGGAATTAGAGGAAAAACAAGCTGCTGCTGCTTGTGGCCAGATACGATTGTTCTCGCATTGGAAAGAGGCTTTACGTTTTGGTACTGAAACGCTTTATCCAGCACAGATACTACTTACCGCAGACGATAGTATTAATCGGCGACGCTATTTAAATGCCCGCAACACGTTGAATACATTGTTAGAAAATGAACACATTGTTCCGGTCATAAACGAAAACGATACGGTGGCGACCGAAGAGCTGCGCTTCGGCGACAACGACCGGCTGGCGGCACGGGTTGCGCAAATGGCCGGCGCTGACTTGCTGATTTTATTTTCTGATATCGATGGGCTGTATGCCGCCGATCCGCGCATCAATCCGCAGGCGGAATTCAAAACGGAAATCGCCGACATCACGCCCCAGATCGAGGCCATGGCGGGCGGCGCCGGTTCAGCGATCGGCTCGGGTGGCATGGCGACCAAGATTGCCGCGGCGAAGATCGCTCTTTCCGCCGGCTGCCATATGATCATCGCGCGCGGCACGGGTGAGCACCCGCTGCGCACCTTACAGGATGGTGGCCGGCACACGCGCTTCATCGCCAAGGAAAGCCCCCTCTCCGCCCGCAAACACTGGATCGCCGGCTCTATTCATCCGGCCGGCAGCGTCACCGTCGATGACGGTGCGGCCAAGGCGCTCAAATCCGGCAAAAGTCTGCTGCCGGCCGGGGTGACGGCCATCGAAGGCAATTTCGACCGCGGCGACGCCGTGCTGATTCGAGACGGCGGCGGTAAGGTGTTAGGAAAAGGACTTATTTCCTACGCCAGCACCGACGCCGCCCGCATCAAGGGTCGGAAAAGCCAGGAAATTGAGCAGATTCTCGGCTTCAAGCGCCGCGACGTGCTGATTCATCGCGATGATATGGTATTGGAATAAAAGTCTTGCCGCAAAACCTCTTTGAACGGAAAATACTCTTATGAAAGCTGAGATCATCAACCTGCAAGGCGAGGTGCGCGAATGGATGCACGCCATCGGGCGCCGCGCGCGCGCAGCCTACGCCCTCATGGCCGAGGCCACCAACGAGCAGAAAGACATGGCGCTGGTGCAGGCCGCCATGGCGCTGCGCGAACACCAGCACCTGATCCTGGAAGCCAATGCGCTCGACGTTGAATTCGGCAGGGAAAAAGGGCTGGATGCCGCACAGATCGACCGGCTGAAACTGGATGCCAAGCGCATCGAAGCCATGGCAGTGGGGCTAGAAACGGTGGCCACCCTGCCCGATCCGGTCAACAAGAAGTTCGATGAATGGTCGCGGCCCAATGGGTTGGTCCTGCAGCGCGTGAGCATCCCGCTGGGCGTGGTCGGCATGATTTATGAATCGCGTCCCAACGTGACGGCCGATGCGGCGGGTTTGTGCATTAAATCGGGCAATGCCGTCATCCTGCGCGGCGGATCGGAGAGCTTCCATTCCTCCAACGCCATCGCCGAATACATCCATCATGGCCTCAAGGCCGCCGGGCTACCGCAGGACGCCGTGCAACTGGTGCCGACGCGCGATCGTGCCGCTGTCGGCGAGATGCTGAGCATGATTGGGCTGATCGACGTCATTATTCCGCGTGGCGGGCAGTCGCTCACCAAGCGGGTGCAAGAGGAAAGCCGCGTGCCAACACTGCTGCACCTGGAAGGCAACTGCCACACTTATATCCACAAAGCCGCCGACGCCGGCATGGCCAAAGATGTGCTGCTCAACGCCAAGATGCGCCGCACCGGCATCTGCGGAGCCACCGAATCGCTGGTGATCGATGAGGAAGTCGCCTCCGCCATGCTGCCCGGCATTGCCGATGCGCTAGCTAAGGCCGGTTGCGAGATGCGCGGCGATGAAAAAGCCTGTGCCATCGATAAGCGTATTAAAAAAGCAACCGAAGAAGATTGGGATACGGAATATTTGGCACCCATCATCTCCATCAAAGTGGTCAAGGACGCCGACGAGGCCATCGCCCATATTAACCGCCATGGCTCGCATCATACCGACGCCATCATTACGAACGATACGCTGACCGCCCACCATTTCCTGCGCAAGGTCGACAGCGCCATCGTTATGCATAACACCTCGACGCAATTCGCCGACGGCAGTGAATTCGGCTTCGGCGCCGAGATCGGCATCGCTACCGGCCGCCTGCATGCCCGAGGGCCCGTTGGCGCGGAACAACTCACGACTTATAAGTATGTCGTGCATGGCAATGGGCAAGTGAGGCCTTAGTGCGTCAATACCAAAGGAAATTCACCGAAGAGCAGGTAATGGAAGTGGCAGAGTTCCAAGCTCGCCGTAACCTTATTCACATAAGAGAACAAGACTTGGAAAGACTGCAGCGATTACGCAAGAATCTGGCAAAAAACATGCTGATAGATCAGGGATTGCATTCCGAAATAGCAAAAAAGGATGAGGGCATTTTAGGTGTACTCTCATGCCCAATGGCAGTTTTCGAATTGAAGCAATGGTATGAGAGCCGTAAAGAGGAAGCAGATGTAGTCTATGGCTCGGATGGGCAAGGAAATTACCTAACGCGCCGAGGCGAGCGAGAGATTCATGGCTATGGCTACTGCATGGAGGACGAGGAGAGTTTACAAAGAGCCATTGATATTCTGAAACGTATAAAACCACGTGAAGACAGAAGTTCAACTCCTCCGCTCTAAGAGTACTATCGGCCTCCTTGGCGGTTCGTTCAACCCGGCGCATGGCGGGCATCTGCATATCACGCTTCATGCGCTTAAGTCCCTTGGCCTCGACGAAATCTGGTGGCTGGTCAGCCCGCACAATCCGCTCAAATCTCCCTCCTCGCTTGCCGCTTATCAGGAGAGGCTGGCTTCCGCGCAGGCCGTAGCGGCTCGGCATCGGCACATCCGCGTGCTCGATATCGAGGCCAGGCAGGGGCTTTATTACAGCATCGACACCGTGCGCTGGCTGCAGGCGCATTACCCGCGCGCGCATTTCGTCTGGCTGATGGGAGCCGACAATCTTGCACAATTCCACCGCTGGCGGCGCTGGCAGGAATTGCTGCGGCGCCTTCCCATCGCTGTATTCGATCGCGCGCCCTACTCGCACACGGCGCTGCGCAGCAAAACCTTTCTCAGGCAATGGAAGTTCCGTAAGCCAGGTAACCAGCAAATCGTCCAAGCCACACCGCCGGCCATTGCCTTCATCCACCTGAAGCGCGATCCGATGTCATCAACCGCATTGCGCTCTTCTTAATATGTAAAGTATGAGTTTATATCAGGCTCCTCATGGTTAATGATTGTGACCATGAAAATTGCCAAAATAAAAGGGGCGATCCTCTAGTTATGCCAGCATTTTAGCCACTATTGACGCTTTGATGACATTTTTTCGCCAGTGCGCTGGAATGTATATAAGAAAAAAATTCCTCTTACGTTAATCTATTCCTATGGCCAACGTGGCCTTTCACCCATTCTAAAGAGGGAGGCTCTCATGCCAAAAGAGAAGGAAGAAAATAACCCGGGCGGCTACAGCAGCGGCACGCGCGGAAAATCGAGCGAAAACCTGTCGGAAGCCGCCCGCAAAATGCGCAGTGCCGATCCCGAGGAGCGCCGGGAGGGAGCAGCCGAAATGGGGCATGTCGGCGGCCAGCACAGCCATGGCGGCCACGGCATGAAAGGCGAAACCCCCGGCGGCACGGATAATCGCTGAAGATTACCCGGGAAGCCGGAAACAATGGAGGTGTATATGTTGAACTGGATCATTACGTTTTTCCTGCTGGCGGTCGTTGCAGCCATATTAGGCTTCGGCGGTCTGGCCGGCACGTTTGCCGAAATCGCCAAATTCCTGGCGGTAGTATTTATCGTCCTGTTCGTGGCCAGCCTGATCTATAACCTGGTCAGCGGCCGCAATATTCGCCCGCCGGGATGATATTAATCCGCAACGTAATAGCTAAAAAACAGGCACGAGTCTTTCGTGCCTGTTTTTTATGGCGTTTCTGCCGTTAAAAAGCATTTGACTGGTTGGCAGGGATTGCCTATAGTGTCTACTTCAAAGGCGTTCTGCCTTCGCATTTTTGCGATTTATTCC
>JAGWLJ010000078.1 GCA_028873275.1 Pseudomonadota bacterium | reverse complement strand
CTAATGCCTGACGAGGCATTCCGCGTGCATGGGCTATCGGATGAATTCCTGCGGGACAAGCCGGTATTTGCCGAAAAAATCGACGATTTCCTTGCCTTCATCGCCGAAGACCCGCTGGTGATCCATAATGCCGGGTTTGACATGCGCTTTGTCAACGCCGAGCTGGAACGCCTCGGCTTTCGTCCGCTGCCCATGGCGCGCGCCCTCGATACGGTGGCCATGGCGCGCAAGAAATTTCCCGGCTCGCCGGCCAGCCTTGATGCGCTGTGCCGCCGTTTCGAGATCGATCTCTCCGGCCGTACCAGGCACGGGGCCCTGCTCGACGCCGAGCTGCTGGCCGATGTCTATCTCGAGCTGCTGGGTGGCCGGCAGGCCATGCTGGAGCTGAACGCTCAGAAAGAAGCAATCGATGTCGGCGCGCTGGCGCAAGGCGGGGAGCGGCTGGAGCCGCGCAGCTTTACTCCCAGCGAGGAAGAGCTTGCCGACCATGCCGCTATGCTGGCCACGCTCAAGAAGCCGCTGTGGGAGGAATATAATTAGGTCATCTGACCCACGACGACTTAAATCGCCAGATCCTTCAAATAACTGTCCAGCTGATGCGCCACCACCTGCGCTAGGAAATGCAGTAGCTCAATGCCCTGGCCGGGATGGAAGCGGTCCTTGTGCCGCACGCCGAAGGCAAGGATGATATTGCGGTCGACCGTTTCCATCTGCAGGCGCAGAAGAGCGCAGGACCGGATCATATCGGCGCAATCAGCGAAAATGGCATCGAACCCCGGCGGCGCCTTGGTCCCGCAATCCTCGACCAGCAGCACGTTCTTGCGTTTACCTAGCGCCGCGTCGACTGTGCCCGGCTCGATGAAAACAATGCCAGAATAGGCCTGTTCGCCGTAGGAAGTATCGTGCTGCACTTCCGACTCCAGGGCCATGCGTACCACGTCAACGTTGAACAGATTCACCAGGTCGAGCGTCAGCGCCTCAAGCAATTGCTCCAGGCTGCGCGCGCGGATCAGTCGCATCACGGCATGGTGTACCTGCATCTGCACCGACATGTTGTCGCGGCAGAAATCGACCAGCAGGTCGTAGCGGCTTTTCAGTTCCTTGCTGTCCTGCTGCAGATTTTTCAGCATGTAATGCTGGAAATCGAGGATGCCGTTGCCAAGATCCCGTTCCGGCGGCGTCAGCTCCGCGACGACATCCAGATTGTTTTTAAAGAAATCGGGATGCGATTTCAGGAATTCGCGCACCTCCTCAGCAGTAAGCTCCGGCAGCTTCGTGGCCATGGCCGTCATGCAATTTTCTGTCCGGTTTTCTGCCAGTCGGCCAAGAACGTCGCAAGTCCCTTGTCGGTCAGCGGGTGCTGCACGAGCTGTTTCAGCACGGAAGGCGGAATGGTGGCGACATGCGCGCCCATCTTGGCGGCGTACACCACATGCATGGGATTCCTGACCGAGGCCACCAGCACCTCGGTCTTGAAGTACTCATACTGCCGGTAAATCGTGCAAATCTCGGCGATCAGCTGCATGCCGTCCTGCCCGACATCATCCAGCCGACCAACGAAGGGGGAAATGAAGGTTGCGCCAGCCTTGGCAGCAAGCAAGGCCTGCGCCGCCGAGAAGCACAGCGTAACGTTGACCATGGTGCCCTTGCTGGTGAAATGCTTGCAGGCCTTGAGGCCGTCCCAGGTTAGCGGCACTTTGATGGCAATGTTGGAGGCGATTTTGGCCAGCTTCTCGCCCTCACGGATCATGCCATTGAAATCGGTGGCCGCCACTTCGGCCGATACCGGCCCCTTGACCACGGCGCAGGTTTCCTTCAGCACCTCGAAGAAATCACGACCCGCTTTGGCGACGAGTGACGGGTTGGTGGTGACCCCGTCGAGGAGGCCGGTGGCCGCCAGTTCGCGAATCTCTTTAATGTCGGCGGTGTCGACGAAAAATTTCATAAGCCAAGAGCCTTTCAAGTGGTAATAATGGCGCGACGATAACGCACCGCCGAACGGTTTGGCAATGGAATCCATCACAGAACAGGCCGAAATTTTGTTGCCGGCAGCCGTCCCGCACGGCTTCGATTATCGAGTGCCGGCGGGGATGGCGCTGCAGGAAGGCGATATCGTCACCGTGCCGTTCGGCCGCGGCCAGTCGCTGGGCGTGGTATGGGGCAAGGGACAGGCGGTACTGCCAGCGAGCCGCATCAAGCCGGTAATCACCCGCCACGAATTTCCGCCGCTCTCCCCTGCCCTGCGCCAGTTTATCGACTGGTCGGCGCGCTATAACTGCGCTCCCGCCGGCGCCATGCTTAAAATGGTATTGCCGGTTAATGATATCGACAAGGAAGGCCGTATCAAAATGGAAACTGGCCATGATCTGGCGGGCATAGAGCTCGCCCCGTTGTCGGATATCCAGAAAAATGCGGCCGAAACGCTTAAGGCCAGGATCGGCCAGGGATTCAGCGTCACGTTGCTGGACGGCGTCACCGGCTCTGGCAAGACGGAAGTGTATTTCGACGCCATCGCGCAGGCGTTGCAGCAAGGTCAGGTTCTGGTGCTGCTGCCTGAGATCGCCCTTTCCATCCAGTGGCTGGACCGTTTCAAAAAACGCTTCGGATTTGCGCCGGTCATGTGGAATTCCGGCGTCACGGCGGCGCGCAAGCGGGTGGCCTGGCAGGCCATCGCCCGCGGCGAGGCGCCGGTGGTGATCGGCGCGCGCTCGGCGCTGTTCCTGCCTTATCCTCGCCTGGCGCTGCTGGTGGTCGATGAAGAGCACGACTCGTCCTATAAGCAGGAAGACGGTGCGATCTACCATGCGCGCGACATGGCGGTGGCCCGCGCCCGCTTTGAAAAGCTGCCGGTGGTGCTGGTATCGGCTACGCCGTCACTCGAGAGCTATCACAATGTCCGGCAAGGCAAATATGGAGAGATTTCACTGCCGTCGCGTTATGGCGAGGCCAAAATGCCTACGGTTCAAATGCTCGATATGCGCAAGGTCGAGCTGGAGCGCGGCGCCTTCATTTCCGAGCCGCTGAAAAAAGCTTTGGGCGAAGCTATCGCATCCGGCCATCAGGCAATGTTGTTTCTCAACCGGCGCGGTTATGCGCCGCTGCTGCTCTGCCGTGCCTGCGGTTACCGCTTCGAATGCCCTGAGTGCTCGGCATGGATGGTTTTACATAAAGGGATTGGGCATCAGGGATTAGGCATTAGTGAAGGCGACCTCTTCACTGAGCCCCAATACCTGACCCCTAAAGCCTATCTCCAGTGCCACCACTGCAACCATCGCCAGCCCCTGCCCTCTACTTGCCCGGCCTGCCATGCCGAGGACAAGATGCATGCCTGCGGTCCTGGCGTCGAACGCGTAAAGGAGGAAGCTGCGTTTTTCCTGCCGCAGGCGCGTATTGCCGTCATGGCCAGCGACAACGCCGGGGAAAACGATCTGTCCGATACCATTGCCGCCATGGAAGAACGGCGCATCGACCTGCTGATCGGCACGCAAATGATCGCCAAGGGACATCATTTCGCCGGGCTGGCGGTGGTAGGCGTGGTTGATGCCGATCTGGGGCTGGGCGGGGGCGACCTGCGCGCCGCCGAACGCACTTATCAGTTGTTGCACCAGCTTTCCGGCCGCGCTGGCCGCGAAACCGTTCCTGGCACAGTGTACCTGCAAAGTTTCCAGCCCGAGCATCTGGTCATGAAGGCCCTGCTTTCCGGCGACCGAGAGACATTTCTCCAGGCCGAACTTGGAGCGCGCCAGCGGGCTAAAATGCCTCCCTTCTCCCGGCTGGCTGCCATTATCGTGGAAGGCCCCAAAGAAGAAGAGGTGATGAAAGCGGCAAAAATTCTGGCATCGGTTGCCGGCGGCCCCGCGTCGGCGGTGCATGTGCTTGGCCCTGCCCCTGCCCCGCTGTACCGGCTGAGCGGCCGCTACCGCTACCGCCTGCTATTGCGCGCCGAGCGCAATCTCGACCTATCCGCCTATGCGCGGGCGCTGGTCGAGCCGCAACGCTTCCCTGCCTCGGTCAGAGTGAAAATCGATATCGATCCGGTGAGCTTTTTGTAAGCGAAGAATTAAATCCCGTCGCCCAGCCTCCTGAGGATTTCATCCAGCTGAGAAAGCGAATCGTAGGAGATAACAATTTCGCCGCTCTGGCCGCGGTCATTGATGCTGACCTTGAGGCCGAGATTATCCGAAAGCGTTTCTTCCAGCGCCAGGATGTCGGGGTGTTTTTCTCCCGATTGCCGCGGCGCGGAGCTTGGCCTGGGCGAATTGGCACGAGCGCGGGTTTGCTTGCCGACGCCCTGCAGGTCGCGCACCAGCTGTTCGGTCTGGCGCACGCTGAGTTGTTTTTTGACGATGGCTTGCGCCACTTCCACGGCTCCCGGAAGGCCGATCAGGGCGCGAGCATGACCGGCGGTCAGCTCTCCTTTGTCCAGCATGGCCTTGACCTCATCGGGTAATGACAGCAGGCGCAGCAGGTTGGCGACATGGCTGCGGCTCTTGCCGATGATCGTCGACAGCTCTTCCTGCGTATAGTCGAATTCTTCCATCAGCCGCTGGTAGCCGTTGGCTTCCTCAAGCGCCGAGAGGTCCTGACGCTGCACGTTTTCGACCAGGGCGAGTTCGAGGGCTTGACGGTCCGTAATATCGCGGACGATAGCGGGCATTTGCTCGAGACCGGCCAGTTGTGCACCGCGCCAGCGGCGCTCGCCGGCGATAATTTCGTAATGCCCGGCCCGATTTGCGGAAGGGCGCACGATGGCCGGCTGCATGATGCCGTTCTTGCGGATGGATTCGGCCAGTTCGGCCAGGGTGGCGTCATCGAAATGCGTGCGTGGCTGGAATGGGCTGGGATAGAGCTTAGCGACGGGCAGGGTATAAACACCGCCTGCGGCATCGGCCAGGGCTTTTGGCGCTCCGGCAGCGGCCGGCTGCACGTAATTCTCCGAAATCAGGGCCGAAAGGCCTTTTCCTAATCCGCGTTGCGTGATGGTAGCCATAATATCTCCTTATGCGGCAGTGAGTTGTTCGGCCAGCCGGCGCTCGCGTTTGAGCAGTTCGCTGGCCAGCTGGATATAGGCTTTCGACCCGGCGCAATGCATGTCGTAAATCAGGGCTGGTTTGCCATGCGACGGCGCCTCCGATATCCGGACGTTGCGTGGAATGACGGCGCCGTAAACCTGCTCGCCGAAATATTCACGCACGTCGCGCTCAATCTGGTCGGTGAATTTATTGCGCCGGTCATACATGGTCAGGACGATGCCCTGAATGGAAAGCTCTGGATTCAGGTTGGTGCGCACCAGCTCGATCGTGCGTATGAGATGGCTAAGTCCTTCCAGGGCGTAGAATTCGCACTGTAATGGAATCAATACGGCATCCGCGGCCGCCAGCGCGTTGAGGGTGAGCAGACCGAGCGAAGGCGGGCAATCGACCAGTATGTAATCGTATTCTGCGATGCGAGTATCAAGCGCTTTTCTAAGGCGATATTCCCGTCGCATCAGGCTGACCATTTCTATTTCGGCTCCGGAAAGATCGATGGTGGCCGGTACGATATCAAGATTTGGAACGGAGGTTTTCTGTGTCGCTTCAGCAAGAGCGACGTCGCTCAGCACCAGATCATAGGAGGTGATTTTTCTATCCTCTGGTTCGATGCCAAATCCAGTGCTGGCATTGCCTTGGGGATCAAAGTCTATCAGCAAAACCTTTTTTCCGACGGCGGCTAACGCGGTAGCCAGGTTGACGGTGGTCGTCGTTTTTCCCACGCCGCCTTTTTGGTTTACAATGGCAATAACTCTAGGGTTCTTACCCTTTCCTTTGGTGCCGGTCATGATCCCTCCCCTTTATATCGGTTAGTTTGAGGATTATTCCTTCGGAATCAGTAATACTGGGAGTTTCCCTGTAATTAAACTCCCAATGCTTTTTTGCATCTTCTATCTCTTTAGAATATTTTTTGCCTTTAGGAAAGAGACAAATGGTTTCACGTGAAAGTAGTTTTGATGACAGATTGAGGAGTTCGTCAAGAGAAGCACATGCCCGTGCCGTAATAATCTCTGCTTTTGGAAGAATGACAGACTCGACGCGTTGGTGATGAATACAGACATCGGTACAAGTAGCTCTCGATACTTCTCTAAGGAAGGCAATTTTTTTGGAATCGCTTTCAATCAGGTGAGCATTTTTTGCCCCCGCAATAGCCAGCGCTAGTCCCGGAAATCCCGCTCCGCTTCCTAAGTCGATTAGAATAGACGATAGATCGGGAATCAGATCGAGCAATTGCAATGAATCAAGAAAATGGCGCCGCCAGGCGTCTTCCAACGTTGCGGTACTGACAAGGTTGATTCGCTTCTGCCACTTTAGCAGCAGATCGTAGTAAATAGAAAGACGGTCAAATGTTTCCCGTGTAACCGGAATATGTTCATTCAGAAATGAGAAAATATCCTCAGGTGCTGATTTTTGTTTCATTTTTTTTAATATAGCTCATGAGGGTAATAATGGCGGCGGGGGTTATTCCCTGAATACGGGAGGCCATGCCGACAGTTCCGGGACGCGTTTTTTTCAGCTTGGTTTTTACCTCATTGGATAGCGACGGCATGGCATCATAATCGATGGATTCCGGAATGAGCATTCCCTCTTCTTTCCGGAATGCCATGGCGTCTTCCTTTTGACGTTCCAAATACCCTGAATATATTGTCTCGATTTCCATTTGCTCTATGATATCCGCCGGGAATGATTGCAATTGAGGCCACATACGACAAAGATCAAAGAAAGAAATATGGTTATATTGCAAAAGATCAAGAGCCGAGCG
>JAGWLJ010000077.1:0-5000 GCA_028873275.1 Pseudomonadota bacterium | reverse complement strand
CGAATTCCACGCAAAAGCCGCAAGAACCCTTGACTATTTTCTTTCCGCTTCCGGATTGTTATTGACTGGTAAAGCCAATTTTACGTATAAATAAGTCATAAACGAGAGAAAAAATGGGAGGAATATGGTTCAAACACATGAAATTCTGCTTGATCCGCATCTCGGCATCAGCGCTACACTAGAAGCCCACGATAAAGCGTTTCGTATCAGGCTTACCCATGATTCCGGACCGGAATGCCTAAACCAGCACATGCTGCAAAATCTTGGCGATTCTATTGAAGAGCGGTTTCGTAACAGCAATATAGCGAATGTGAGATCCAGCGAATGGAGGCGCACAGACAACACCTACGAAAAGATGTTTACCGGCGGCAAGAGCGGCTATGATCTCATTAATGCGGCAAGGCGGGCATTGGAGCATATTCAAAATAAAGTTGCAGCCGGCACGCCACTGAATGAAGCCGTGATTCAATTATGGCAGGAAGAGAACATGCCGAGCGCCACTCCTCTTGAAGAGGCGTTTATCTTGCAATTGAGATCATTTAAAAGGTCTTTGCCCGCCATGATTCCTGGCGATGTTGCAGAAATAGCCGCTTCCCTTGCCAGGAACTTTGCTACATCTCATCAAGAATGGCCAGGTAGCAAGAATGCCGCCGCCTTTCTGGAAGATCAATTAGCTCAATGCGTGGATACTGTAAATCAACACTCGAAATGCCGCACCTATTTAACCAATGAGCTGACCAGAGCGGCGGAAGAACTGTACGCAAGGTCGGCCAACACGCAGAAATCAGCCATGCGGCGCTGATATTTTCCTTGTAAAACAATAATTATTTGGATTCCCGGCAGGCTAAATTGCCGGGTTCAGGCTTTTTTAAGAGGTTTGCGCTAGAACTGATGGATGTTTACCCAGAGGTTCCAATAGCATGGCCCTGCAAGGCGATCCGGCGCGAGCACTGACCCCCCTGGCCGAAGCCAGCGAAGAAGCCGCCGCCGATGCGCAGGCGGCCGCCAGGCTGCGCGAGTTCCTCGGCCATTACCGCCCGGCCGCACCCGAGCCCAAGACCGATCTGTTGCAGGACCGTTACCGCATCGACCTTTCGATGCCGCTGCCGGAATTCAATCGCCCCTTTGCCCAGGCGTTCACCGCCAGCGATATGTCCGACTCCAACCGCCAGCTGATTGCGCATGTCTGCGCGCCGGGAAGCATCCAGCGCCCTCGCGTCATCAACGCGCTGCGCAATATCAGCCATGCCAATATCCTGTCCATGGTGGCGGCCGGGCCGGTAACGCTGTCGCGATCGGAGGATGAGCGTTTCGTCGTCTTCCACGAACGCCCGGCCGGGAAAACGCTGGCCGAATACCTCGCCGCCAACAAGGCGCGCATCAACCAGCAGTTCCTCTGTGATCGTATCATCGCGCCGCTGGCCTCGGCCATTCAGCAATTCTCGGAACTGGATATCGCGCACGGCTCGATCAATCCGGAGAATGTTTATTTTACCGACGTCGCCATTCTCGGCCCCTGCGTCCTGGAGCCCTGCGGCTACGCGCAGGCATTCTACTACGAGCCGCTGGAGCGCCTGCAGGCGCTGCCTTCCGCCAAGGGCGAAGGCTCGACGGCGCAGGATTATTACGCGCTGGCTGCACTGCTGCTTTACGGGCTGTTCGGGCCGGAGCATTTCGCCAAGCTCGACCGCGAATCGCTGATCCGCCTGATCCTGAAGGAGGGCGTCTACAATGCCATGACGCGCCAGAAGGAAATGCCCGAGATGTTCTATGACTTCTTCCGCGGCATGCTGTGCCAGAAAACCAGCGACCGCTGGGATTACCGCTACGTCAAGCAGTGGCTCGACGGCAAGCGCTACAACGTGCTGCCGCCGCCGACGCCCGCCGAGGCTATCCGCCCCTTCGAGTTCGGTGGCCAGCAGGCCAATACGCGGCGCGAGCTGGCGCACTTCCTCTATACCGACTGGGACAAGATGGCCGAGCCGCTGCAGAACGGCAAGCTGACGCAATGGGTCGCCGTTTCCCTGCGCAACAAGACACTGGCCGAGCAGGTGACCCGCTTGAGCCGCAGCGTCGCCGAGATGAGCGCCAAGCACGATATCCAGCTGGCCGAGCAGCTGATGCACGCCCTGGCGCTGCTCGACCCGGACGGGCCGATCCGCATCAAGCGCCTCTCCCTGTTCCCCGACGGCATAGACAGCCTGTGCGCCGATCTCTATGCCAGCAAGTCGCAGCAGGACCTGCAGCTGCTGATGCGCTTCATCGAATTCAATATGGTCAATTACTGGATGGAGATGCAGCGCCGCGGTGGAGAATACGCCGTGCCGGCCTCCATCAACACCGCGCTCACCCGGCTGGAGCGGCTGCGCACCTGCCTGCGCAACAGCGGCTACGGCTTCGGCCTCGAGCGCATGCTCTATGAACTCAATCCCGACCTGCCGTGTCTGAGCCCGGCCCTGCAATCGTGGCACGTCACCACCCTTCCCGCCATGCTCAAGCGCCTCGATCAGCTGGCGCCGCAGCTGCCCAAGGAAGACGAGCCGCTCGACCGCCATATCGCAGCCTTCATCGCCAGCAAGCTCGGCCTGCAACACGACATCCGCCTGCATGACCTCGCCGCCATCCCGCAGATGGCGTCCAGCCGCGCCGTGCTGGCGCTCTACCTGCTAACCCAGGCGCAGCAGAAAACGGCCGATCTCGTCCTGCCGGGCCTGACGCACTGGCTGGCGCTGCGCATCCTGCCGGCGCTCGAGCACGTGCACAGCCGCACGCTGCGCCACAAGATCAAATCGGTGCTGATGGAGCGCGCCCGCACCGGCCGCCTGCAGCTGCTGGCCGAGCTGGTGATCGACGCCGAATACGCTTCCGCCGATCAGGCGGGATTCCAGCAGGCATGGACGATCTACCAGGTCAACCAGGCCAGAATACAGAGCTACCGCAAGGGCACGCTCATCGCCCATGAAAGCGGCCGGCTGGGCGTGATGATGGCGAAAGCCTTCGCTTATCTCGGGCTGCTGGTCAGCCTGTTCAGCGCTTTCAAGCCATGAGGAGCCACTGATGCAGAAACTGTTCTTTCCCGTTGCCCTGATTCTTTCCGCCGTGCTGATCGTGCTGCTGCAGTTCGGCTTTATCTTCATGCTGCTGGGGCTGCTGCCGTCGCTGGTGGCGTTCTACATCGACCATGACCCGACCAAGGCCTCGTTCAAAACCGTTCTGGCCAGCAACTTCGCCGCCATGCTGCCGTCGCTGACGCCGATGCTGCAGGCGGGCATCCATTTCAAGCATTATGACGTCTCCGCTATCGTGGGCGACCCCGGCGTGTGGCTGCTGATCTACAGCGGCGCCGCCGCCGGCTGGTGCCTGATCTATCTCTGCCGCTTCATCGCCCATTTCCTGATCACCCTGACCTACGAGTATAATATCCTCAATCTTGAGCGGCAGCAGAAGGAGCTGGCCGAGGAATGGGGCCAGCAAATCACCGGCCAGCCAGGGGCTTAATCCTGGAAATCCCAGGAGAACCCGGTGGGGCACCCTGGAATTGCTTGGCAATTCAGGCGATGACAATAGAAAGGCCCGCCATTTTTTGCATGATTTTAGCCTCCGAAGCCGGTATTATAGGTAATAATACTTGGAGGAGTTTTCATGGCTGACGGCCCAGTAGGCGGCATAAGCCTGACGGACCTGCTGTCCCAGCAAAGGGCATCTCAGGGTTCCGGCGGCGAAAGCAGCGTCAATGCCAAAACCACCGTGGAAGGCGCCATCGATGAAGGCGCCCCCAAAGCTATGGGCGCCGTTACCAAGATGGCCATCGCCGCCAATCTGAGCGAGTTCGGACAGGTCTCCCTCACCAAGCCGGTCGACACCGAAGGCGTGCAGGGAAAAAACATTCCGAGCATGTTCGAAAGCCTCAACACCAAGGGCGGCGTGCTGGCCAAGTTCCTGCACGACATCTTTGTCAAGAACCGCGACGTGACCGACCATACCGGCATGCATTTCGGCAGCGGCAGCGGCGCAGGCGACGGCGGAAGCAGCAGCGGCGGCGGCGATTATTCGGACTATGCGCCAGCCAGCATTGCCTCGGCATTCAATCAAATGGCCAGCGATATCGGCGGCCCCTTCGAATGGAGCCCGGTGGCCATGGCCTCGCTGGGCGGATTGCCGCGCCCTGCCCTGCCCGATATGGGCGAGAGCGTCGGCATGGGCATGAGCGCCTAGCGCTTCTCCATTTTCTTCTTTGATCTCCTTGTAAAATCGATTACAAAATCGGCATCTCTTGAGGGGATAAGCGCATGAAAATCGCCGTACTGCGTGAGCGCAAGGAAGGGGAACTGCGGGTAGCGGCGACGCCCGACGCCGTCAAAAAATATATCGCGCTCGGCGCTGCCGTATCGGTGGAAACCGGCGCGGGGCTCGGCAGCTCCATTTCCGATAATGATTATAAAGCCGCCGGCGCCGCCATCGCTCCCGATGCCGCGGGCTGCGCGCAGAAGGCCGATATTATCCTCAAGGTCGGCGCGCCTGACTCCGCTGAGCTGGCCTCGCTGCCCGACGGCGCCATGCTGATCGGCATGCTCGATCCTTACGCGCATCGCGACTTCATGGACGCATATAACCGCAAGAAACTCGCCGCCTTCGCGCTGGAGCTGCTGCCGCGCATCTCGCGCGCGCAGTCGATGGATGTGCTGTCGTCGCAAAGCAATCTGACCGGCTACCGCGCCGTCATCGACGCCGTGGCCGCCATGAACAAAGCCGTACCGATGATGATGACGGCGGCCGGCACGGTGGCTCCCGCCAAGGCGCTGGTGCTGGGCGCGGGCGTGGCCGGGCTGCAGGCCATTGCCACGGCGAAAAGGCTGGGCGCGGTGGTGTCGGCCTTCGACGTGCGCCCGGCGGTGAAGGAACAGGTGGAAAGCCTGGGAGCGAAATTCATCGAAGTTCCGGCCGAAGAATCCGGCGAAGCCACGGGCGGCTACGCCAAAGAAATGAGCGAGGAATACAAG
>JAGWLJ010000344.1 GCA_028873275.1 Pseudomonadota bacterium | reverse complement strand
GCCCGAGCGCGTGCCCATCACGAGTCCCTCGAGCGCCGTCATGCCCATCGAAGTATCGACCGACCTGCCGCCTGCAATGGCACAGAGGCTGGCGCCGTTGCCGAGATGGCAGCTGATGAGGCGCAGTTTTTCAGCGGGCGTTTGCAATTCCTCGGCAACGCGCTGTAGGATGTAGCGGTGCGAAGTACCATGAAAGCCGTAACGCCGGATGCCGGCCTTGCGCCACGCTTCCGGCAGCGCATAGGTAATGGCCTGCGGCGGCATGGTCTGATGGAAGGCAGTATCGAACACCGCTGCCATCGGCACTTTCCACTTCTTTCGCGCCATGGTGATGCCGGCCAGCGCCGGCGGATTATGCAGCGGCGCCAGCGGCACGCAGGCCTCGATATCGGCGATCACCGCGGCATCAATGATACATGCATCCTTGAATTTCTCGCCGCCATGCGCCACGCGATGCCCCACCGCGTCGAACTGATGCTGCCCGGCATGTTCCAGCGCGGCGGGCACGCCCGCCAGCGCTTCCTCTACCGAAGCGGCGCGCTCGATTTCCGACTCGAAGCAGAGTTCGTCCTTCCCCATGTCGAACACGCTGAACTTGACTGAAGAACTGCCGGCGTTGAAAACGAGGACGCGCATCTTATGCCTTGGCAAAGGTCAGGCGGCCTTCGCGCATGGCGTTGGCCATCAGCACGGCCAGCGCGCAGGAGCCGATGCGCGAGGCTACACCATCGCTGCGGCTGGTGAGGATGATGGGAAGCCGCGCGCCGAGCACGATGCCCGCTGCCGATGCGCCGCCCAGCAGGATAAGCTGTTTGGCCAGCATGTTGCCGGACTCGATGTCGGGCACGAGGAAAATATCGGCATCGCCCGCCACGGCGGATGTGATGCCTTTCACCTTCGCCGCCTCGGCGCTGATGGCGTTGTCGAACGCCAGCGGCCCGTCGATGATCGCGCCGGTGATCTGCCCGCGCTCGGCCATCTTGCACAGGCAGGCGGCGTCGATGGTGGATTGCATGGCCGGGTTGACCACTTCCACCGCCGCCAGCACCGCCACTTTCGGCGTCATCGGCTCGTCGCTGATGCCGACAATCAAATCTATCGCGTTTTGCACGATGTCTTTTTTGGTAAGCAGGTCCGGCGCGATGTTCATGGCGGCGTCGGTTATGTAAAACGGCTTGTGGTAATTCTCGTCGGCCATGGCGAAGACGTGGCTGATGCGCCGCTCCGTGCGAAGCCCGCTGTCATGCTGCACCACCGCGCCCATCAGTTCATCCGTGTGCAGGCTGCCTTTCATCAACGCCTCGACCTCGCCGTGCGCCGCCATCTGCACGGCCTCAGCTGCCGCCGCGTGGCTGTGCGGCACGTCCACCAGCGGATAGGCGGAAATATCGAGCTTTTGT
>JAGWLJ010000343.1 GCA_028873275.1 Pseudomonadota bacterium | reverse complement strand
AAATTTAATAATAGCGCAAGTGGGTAATTATTGCCTACTTTATGTGTATAATATTCCTATCCCCTCGGTCTGTCCTCATGAACTTACCAATAGTTGAAAAATTATGAGCATTGTGGCGTTTATGTAACGAAAACATATTCGCCTGTAAAATAAACAGAAATGAGCGTTATTGCAAAAAATCCGGTTCAGTCGGTTGTTTCTTGTCAGCAAATGCCAACTGCCATGGCATGAGCACAAAACGAATCAGGCATATTGTCCTGCCCGTATTTATCCCCTAAAAAAAATCTGAAGATAATGACTGAAACATCATGCGCCGGTTCGTTGAGCATCATTTCCATCTCATATTGATTTTCGCCTGCCTTGCCGGACTCTTCCTGCCGGGGCTGGACAGGCTGCCCAGCCGCACGGCCATGGCGATGCTGATGGCGCTGATGTTCGTCTCCTGTTACCGGTTGCGCGAAAGCAACTTCGCTTCTATCTCCTGGCCCTCCGTCCTGCGATTTTACCTGCTGCGCTTCGTAGCGCTTCCGGCGGCGTTGTGGCTGGCTGTCCACTGGCTCGCGCCGCGCTATGCCACCGCCGTTTTCCTGCTGGCACAGGTGCCATCGGGTGTGGCCAGCCCGGCATTCGCGGCAATCTTCGGCGGCGCGGTGGCGCCCGCGTTCGCCATCGTCATTGTAAGCGAGTTTGCCGCGCCGTTCCTGATTCCGCTGCAATTTTCATGGGAAAGCAGCGTTGCCGTCGCACCCGCGCCGCTGGCGCTGTTTATCACGATGGTCTGGTGCATCTTCGTGCCGATGCTGGTGTGGGCCGTGGTTCGGCATCACAGAAAAAGCGCCGATTATTTTCATGCGCAGGGAAAATTCTTTTCGATCCTGCTTGTCGCCTTCATCATCGCCCTGGCGATCGCCAAGCAGCGCAGCATTATCCTAGGCAACCTGCCGGGGCTGATCGAACCGCTTGTCATCGTGCTTTGCTGCTTCGCCGGGTTCGTTGCTTTCGGCTGGCTGCTCGGACACGGCAGGCCAAGGCCTGAGCGCATCGCCTACGCCGCCTGCTCCGGCTTCAACAACGCCGCGCTCGGCGTGAGCCTGGCATTATTGCATTTCGGGCCGGACGTAATCCTCTTCACCGCCGTCAGCGAAATCGGCTGGGCGCTGTTGCCGCTGATGCTCCGTACGTTCCTACGGTTTTTTCCGCGCTAGCGGATGCTTTTCGGCTACCAGCTTTTTTAAGCGTTCGCTGGCGACATGCGTATAGATTTGTGTGGTCGAAATATCGGAGTGGCCGAGCAGTTCCTGGATGACGCGCAGATCCGCGCCGCCTTCGAGCAGGTGCGAGGCGAAGCTGTGGCGCAGCGTGTGCGGCGAGAGTTTCTCCGGGTCGATGCCCGCTTTGATGGCCAAA
>JAGWLJ010000342.1 GCA_028873275.1 Pseudomonadota bacterium | reverse complement strand
ACGCGCGTGATGCGGTGGAACTCTCCGAACCGGCACATGAGGTGGAGTGGACAGGCTATGTCGATAGCTGGAAGGAGAAGAAATGAAACTCGCCTCACTTAAAAAAGGTGGCCGCGATGGCGCGCTGATGGTCGTCTCCAAGGACCTGAAGAATGCAGTCAAGGTGGATGGCATCGTGCCAACACTGCAGAAGGCGCTTGAAAACTGGCAGGGCGTGTTCCCCGACCTCGATGAAAGCTACAGCATGCTTTCCGCTAGCCAAGCGCGCGATGCGTTTGCGCTTGACATGAAAGCGCTCGCCTCGCCCCTGCCCCGCGCCTACCAGTGGCTCGATGGGTCGGTCTATGAACCCCATGTCCGGCTGGTTCGCAAAAGCCGTGGCGTCGAGATGCCGGAGAATTTCAAGACCGACCCGCTGATGTACCAGGGCGGCTCCGACATGCTGCTCGGCCCGCGCGATGATATTCCGGTTGCCGATGATAAATGGGGCATTGATTTCGAGGCGGAGATTGCAGTGATTACCGATGATGTGCCGATGGGCGTGTCGGTTAGCGATGCGGCAAAGCACATCAAGCTCATCATGCTGGTAAACGATATCTCCCTGCGCTACCTTGCCATGCCGGAACTGCAGAAAGGCTTCGGCTTCCTGCAGGCAAAACCACCGTCCGCTTTCTCACCAGTCGCCGTGACGCCGGACGAGCTGGGCGACGCATGGAAGGATGGCAAGGTGCAGCTGCCGATACGGGTCTATTATAACGGCAAGGAATTTGGCCGGCCCAATGCAGGCGTTGATATGACCTTCAACTTCCCGCACCTGATTGCCCATGCGGCACGCACACGGCCGCTTTCAGCCGGCACCATCATCGGCTCCGGCACGGTGTCCAACCATAATTACAAGGAAGTCGGCTCCTCCTGCATCGTCGAGAAGCGCATCATCGAGAAACTGGAAACCGGCGAATCTAAAACACCGTTTATGACCTTCGGCGATACGGTGAAAATTGAAATGCTCGATAAAAGCGGCGCCAGCATCTTCGGCGCCATCGAGCAGAAAGTGGTAAAGTATGAAACTGTATAGCTACTGGCAATCCTCCGCCTCGTACCGCGTGCGCATTGCGCTGAATCTCAAAGGCCTCACGCCGGAGATGGTACCGATCGATCTGCTGAAGTCCGAGCAGGAGACCGCCTCCTATCGCGCCATCAACCCGCAACAGCTGGTGCCTTCCTTGATTGACGGCGAACATGCGCTGACTCAGTCGCTGGCGATTATCGAATATCTGGAAGAGAAATATCCGAACCCATCGCTTCTGCCTCTCACATCAGCAGAGCGCGCGCGAGTGCGCGCAATCGCACAAGGCATCGCCTGTGAGCTGGCGCCACTGGGCAATCTGCGCGTGCGTAAATTCGTAGGC
>JAGWLJ010000076.1 GCA_028873275.1 Pseudomonadota bacterium | reverse complement strand
TACCACGATATCGTCGATATGGAAGATACTGATGAATTTCTAGCCGACGATGCCGAAGATTGCATGCATGCTATGCTTGGCAATGCCGGCTGCTTTTATTGATTTTATGCTTCAGGACACTCCAGGCCCCCTCAACCCCTCAGTGCCGATCTGCCACTCCGGCAAAACAGGAATTTTTTCACGGCGAAAGCTGCTGGTATTGCTAGTGGTAGCATTCCTACTGATTGTCCTATTTTACAGTCGCACACTTCAAGGAATGCTGTAACCTCTCTTCAGCATTCTATCAAAAACATGTACTCACCTTGCAGAGGCCATGCAGCGGCAGGTGATTGCGTACGCGAGGCGGCAAATCCTCGTTGCTTGCACAGGATGTAAAATCTCTCTTTTCCTCATAATAATCAGCATGGAGACTTTAATCGAAAGCGGTTTGACTGTGATCAAGTGAACGAGAAAAAAGCAGTGTTAGGAAGATACGGTGTATTTTCACGACCGCACAGATGCCGGAAAACGGCTCGCTACCGCGCTTGCTCATTATAAGGACAAGCCGGATACCATTGTGCTGGCACTGCCGCGTGGAGGTGTACCCGTCGCTTATGAAATCGCGCAGACGTTAAACCTGCCGCTTGATCTGATGCTGGTGC
This sequence comes from Pseudomonadota bacterium, assembly GCA_028873275.1. GTDB lineage: Bacteria > Pseudomonadota > Alphaproteobacteria > Rickettsiales > SXRF01 > JABDCD01. Next base: position 6,281 of record JAGWLJ010000076.1, on the reverse strand, counting down.
GCAAGCTGGGGCTTCCCGGCCATGAAGAACTGGCCATGGGGGCCATCGCCAACGGCCATGTGCAGGTACTGAACGACGAAGTCGTGCAAGGGCTGCAGATTCCTGAATCCGTCATCGCGCAAGTTGCCAAAGCCGAGCATGGCGAGCTGGAGCGCCGCGATAAGGCCTACCGCCAGGGCAACCCGCCTCCCGTTTTACAGGGCAAGACAGTGATTCTGGTAGATGACGGCTGCGCCACTGGTTCCAATATGAAGGCAGCCGTGCAAGCGGTAGCCAAGCAACATCCTGTCAGCATTGTAGTGGCTGTGCTGGTGGCATCCGCTTCCGCCTATGACATGCTGCGCGCAGTGGCGGATGAAGTCATTTGCCTCGATATTCCTGAGCCATTCTATGGCGTCGGCGCTTTCTATCGGGACTTTTCGCAAACCAGTGATGCTGAAGTCAAAGCACTGCTCAAAAAATCTCATCAACCAGATCACCGCAGGGAGAAACATGCCTGAATCTGCCGCCCATGCCCATCTTACTCAGGAAATCCGCAAACATGCGATTTCTCTAACCGGCAGGACTGCCGATTACTCGGCGCTCTGTCAAATGATTGGCGATGCACGCTATGTGCTGATCGGCGAAGCGACGCATGGTAGCGACGAATTTTACCGCATCCGTGCCGAATTCACCAAACAACTGATCAAGTATGGCGGCTTCTCGGCAGTGGCCGTGGAAGGCGATTGGCCGGACTGCTACCGCATCAACCGTTATGTGCGCGGCGATGAAAACATCCATAATGCCCAGAGCGCAGTAGCGGAATTCACCCGCTTCCCCAGTTGGATGTGGCGCAATGAGGTAATCGTCGAATTCGCCGACTGGCTGAAAAGCTATAATGAAAAAAAACATCCGGCGCAGAACCGCGTCGGGTTTTATGGCCTCGATCTTTACAGCCTTTATGCCTCCATCCAGGCAGTTATTGCCTATCTGGATAAAGTCGATACCGCTGCTGCCGAGCGGGCGCGCGGTTATTACGCCTGTTTCGACCATGGCCACAAGCTGGCGCATGATCCGCAGGAATATGGTTATGCTGCCACGCTCGGCATTACGCCGGACTGCGAGCGGCAGGCGATTTTGCAGATGATAGAGCTTCGGCATAAGGCTTTCGATTATATGAAGCGCGATGGCTTCGTGGCCGAGGATGAATTTATTTATGCCGAACAGAATGCGAAAATCGTCATCGATGCCGAAAAATATTACCGTGAGATGTTCCGCGGTCGTTCCTCCTCGTGGAACCTGCGCGATAAACATATGGTAGAAACGCTTTACGCCTTGGCCGATCACCTAAGTGTTCAGCGCGGCGAGCAGACGAAAATCGTCGTATGGGCGCATAATTCGCATGTCGGCGATGCCAGAGCTACCGAGATGGGGCAGCAGGGCGAATGGAATGTCGGCCAACTGGTGCGCGAAGCGCATGGCCGCGACGCGGCGCTGATCGGCTTCTCGACCTACTCCGGCACCGTCACTGCCGCTTCGAATTGGGATGGCGATGCCGAGCGCAAAGCGGTGCTGCCCGCCATGAAGGAAAGCTATGAGCATCTATTCCACGACGTTGGCATCAAGGATTTTATGCTGATCCTGCGTGACAACCAGGCCTTAAACCAGCACCTCGGCCTTTCCCGCCTGCAGCGCGCCATCGGTGTGCTCTACAAGCCGGAAACCGAGCGTATGAGCCATTATTTTTTCTCGAAACTGCCCGAGCAGTTCGACGCCGTTATTCACATCGACGAAACCCACGCGCTGAAGCCGCTGGAAACGACGGCGTTATGGCATAAGGGCGAGGTATTCGAAACCTATCCCAGCGGCATGTGAAATGAGTATGATGAAAGCCCTCGCATATCAAGGGGTGGAAAACCGGGCGAAGAACGTCGACATGGCACCCTGTAACAACTATTCGTCAGTCGCTGAATGAAAGGCGAGGTCGTTTATCTATACGCGTTTGACGTGGCCAATGAGATCATCACCGGCAAGGTGAAGGAGGTCCTGGCCAGCACCCCAGTGCCGTTTGAGATCCGCGCCGATCACACGTTGCCCAAGGATATCCCTCTCTATAAGCCGCTGGCCATCGAGCATTCGCCGCTTTCGGCGGCGCTTGCCGGCATGCAGGTGCGGCCATTGATCCATGTCTATGATGTCGGCGTGGTGTCGATTGCCATGCGCATTGCCTTTGACGTGAAAAGCCTGGCCGATCTCATGCCGCTCCATAATATCCAGTTGGCCAATGGCCAGCGGCTGGAACACGCAGCGCGGGATCTCTGCATCGAGGCTTGCAAAAGCCTGGAAAAAGCGATGATTCAAGCGGCACCACTGCCGGAGCCGGAGGCCTATACCATTTTCTGCCTGACCGATATCGGCGCTAAACAGCCGCTGGATGCATGGATGGCCGAGCATCGCCAGGACATCGCGGCACTGCTGACGGAGAATAAGCCAGGGATCTTAAGCGAGATGCAGGTGGCAGAGGTGCTGCGCATCCACCGCTCCTATGCCCATACCGACCTGACCATTATTGACTGGGACGCAGCGCTCACCATTGATCTCACCGGCTATGTCGAGGATACGCTCTATGTGCTGGAACTGGCGAATCTGCAACTGGAGGAATACCGCGTCATGGATCAGCGGCTCGACCGCTATCTCAATAAAGCCTATGAGGATATCCAGCCGCGCAAATTCCAGCTATTTGGCAAATATCCGGCAATTCTGCGCAGCTTGCGCACCTTGCGCGTCGATGTTACCAAACTTAACGATGAAATCACCCATATCACCAAATTCTTCGGCGACTGGTATCTGGCTCGGGTGTATCTGGGCGCGCGCGATCGCTTCCACCTAAACCAATGGCGTAATAGCGTCGAGGAGCGCCTGAAACAGATCGATGCGCTGTACACGGTGGCGCATACCGAGATCAGCAACCAGCGCATGTTCTGGCTGGAGATGCTGATCGCGATCTTTTTTGCCATTGATTTATTAAGTATTTTTCTTTTGAAGAAGTAGATAATCATCCCATCCGCAGCACCTTAGCACCGCGCACATGCTTTTCCCTTAATTCCACCAGCGCGCGATTAGCATCCTCCAGCGCGTATTCTTCCACTTCCGGCTTGATACCGGCTTCCGCTGCCAGATGCAGGAATTCACGCACATCGAGACGGGTAACGTTGGCAACGCTTTTGATTTCCTTCTCCAGCCAGAGATGCTCAGGATAATGCAGGCGGAGTAGTGCTTCCTTATCATCCTCCTCCTTGCGGATGGCGTTAATCACCAGCCTTCCACCCGGCTCCAGATTTTTCAGCGCCTCGATAATCGGCGTCCAAACAGGCGTCGTATCGATAATGGCATGCAGTTTTTCCGGCGGCGCCTCTGCCGTATCCCCTGTCCATGCTGCGCCTAATTCTCTCGCAAAGGCTCGCTCCTCATCATTGCGGGCGAATACGAAACATTTGGAGTGGGAAAAGCAATGTCGCGCCAGCTGCAGTACCAGATGCGCCGATGCACCGAAACCGATAAAGCCCAGATTCTGGCCATCCTTGAGGCCGGTCAACCGCAATGAGCGGTAGCCAACCGCTCCGGCGCAAAGCAAGGGCGCGGCCTCCGCATCGGTAAAGACATCGGGAATGGGATGGGCGAAAGCAACAGGAACGACCATAAACTCCGCATAGCCGCCATACGCATCGCGTCCTGTGGCCTGAAACTGAGGACAAAGATTTTCCTCGCCGCGTTGACAGTAAATGCATTTACCGCATGCGGAGAATATCCATGCTACGCCAATGCGATCGCCGGCTTCGAATTCTTCCACATCTCTGCCAAGAGCCTCTACCCGTCCTACCACCTGATGGCCGAGGATGACCGGCAAGTGCGGCGGTGGCGTGCGACCCTCAATTTCATCAAGTTCGGTATGGCAAACGCCGCAGGTATTGACACGAATCAGTATCTCGTCTGAGCTGGGCTGCGGATCCGGTATTTCCATCAGCGTTAGCGGCCGCGGGTTATCCCGTAGCGAAGCGATGGATTTCAGCACCATAGCGCGCATTGCCGCCTCTTTGTGGTCAATTGATTGAAATCAAATGCTTTATAAGAGATAAAGTCCATACTAAAATAGTAAATTCGCATAGGTGGGGCGTTATTATTAATCTTTCAGAGCATTGGCAGCGGGGCTATGGCGTCATCAGGCACAGGCCGGACACGCTCGCTCGCGCCCAGGCACTGCTGGCTTATCTGAAAGGCGGCCGCATTAAAGGCGATTCCACGAAAACATTACTCGCTGCCGCCGATCGGCTGGCCAGTGCCTCCATGTGGCTGGCAGTGCATCAGGCCTACGCAAAGAACGTCTATCTCGATGGGAGGCGGCTAAAGCAGGAGGATTTCAAATCCGATCCGCAGGGGCATTTAGGCGGCTCGCTGAATATGATTCCCGCCTATGTCGGCTATCTACTGGCCAATGCGCTGACCGGCTTCACACGCGGCTGGGTAATGGAACAGGGCCATGCGGTCGCCGCCATCGACAGCGTCAACCTGCTGGTCGGCAATATGTCGCCGGCGCATGCGGAGCGTTATGATCTTTCCGATGATGGACTTACCCGCTTTGCCCGCGATTTCTATTCTTATGCTTTGAATAAGGAGGGGAAGCCCGATTCCCCGCTGGGCAGTCATGTCAACGCCCACACGGCCGGCGGCGTCATGGAAGGCGGCTATCTCGGTTTCGCCGGATTGGAATACGTGCATATGCCGCTGCCGGGGGAGCGGTTGGTTGCTTTTTTAAGCGACGGCGCATGGGAGGAGCAGAAAGGCTCCGATTGGGCGGCGCGCTGGTGGCGGCCGCAGGATTCTGGCCTGGTGGTGCCGGTCATGATCGCCAACGGTAGGCGCATCGACCAGCGCACCACCATGGCGCAGGAAGGCGGCGCACAGTGGTTTGCCCATTACCTCAAAATGCATGGCTTCGATCCCATCATCATTGACGGGCGGGATCCCCTCGCCTTTGCCTGGGCGATCATCGAGTGCGAACAGCTGCTTAAGGAAAATGCAAAGGCATCAACGGGCCATGTCTGCCTGCCTTACGTAATTGCCGTCGCGCCTAAGGGCGCCGGCTTCTATAACGAAGGCACCAATGCTGCGCACAACCTGCCGCTGGTCGAGAATCCTTCCAAAAGCAGTAAGGCGGCTAATCTATTCCATAAACATGCACGTAAATTATTCGTACCAGAAAAGGAATTGAAAACGGCCATTCGCTTCTTCCAAAAGCATAAGCTTACGCGCCGTCCTTTGGAAAAAGACAATGCCATCGCCAGCCGCAAGGTTACCTTGGAGACCTTGCCCAAGGCGCATATGCTGAAAGTGGGAAAGAAACGCTACAGCCCGATGGATGCCATCGATCGCATGCTGCGCGATACCATCATGCTCAACCCGCAGCTGCGCCCGCGCATCGGCAGCCCCGACGAAATGCTTTCCAACCGTATGGACGATACGCTGCGCTATGCCGATTTTCGGGTAACCGATATTGAGAAAGGCAGCAAGGAATCGCTGACCGGAAATGTCATTACCGTGCTTAATGAGGAAGCCGTCGCCGCCGCCGCCTTTGGCAATAAAGGCGGAATCAACCTGATTGTCACTTATGAGGCCTTCGGCGAGAAGATGCATGGCATCGCCCGGCAGGAGGTTATTTTCTCACGGCATCAGAAAGAGGCAGGCAGACCACCCGGTTGGCTCTCCGTGCCGCTGGTGCTGACTTCGAATGCCTGGGAGAATGGCAAGAATGAGTTGTCGCACCAGGACACCTCCATGGCCGAATGCATGCTGGGCGAAAGCGCCGACATCAGCCGCGTATTTTTTCCTGCCGATTATAATACCGCTGCGGTGCTGATGCGCGAGGCGTACCAAACGCATGGGCAAGTGTGGACGATGGTGGTGGCCAAGCAGCCGGCGCCGGTGCTATTTACCCGCAGGGAATCCGAAATGCTGTGGCGCGATGGCGGCATCCGGCTTTCGACAGGCTGTGAACCAGATGCGGCCAGCCTCGCGTTGATCGCCATCGGCACGCATCAGCTACTGGAAGTGCTGAAAGCGTCTGAGCGACTGAGAGCGCGCAAAATCCCTCATGCCGTTCTTTATATTCAGGAGCCGGGGAAGTTCCGCACGGCACGCAATAAAGGCGAGCATCGACATGCGGTCGCCGATAAAATCCTCCGGCAGCTTTTCCCAAAGCATATTCATGAAATCCTGCTGGTTACCCATACCCGGCCGGAAATCAT
>JAGWLJ010000341.1 GCA_028873275.1 Pseudomonadota bacterium | reverse complement strand
GGCTAGTGGTTCCCGGCATCCGCCCGGCGGGCAGTGAAAAAGGCGACCAGAAGCGGGTAATGGCGCCCAAAGAGGCGCTGCAAAAAGGCGCTGATTTTCTGGTGATCGGAAGGCCAATCACCGACGCCCCCGATCCGCAGGCGGCGGCGAAGGCGATTAGGGAGTCGCTGGCTTAAAGCCCCTTCGCGGCCTCAAGCACTTCCTTCACATGACCATCCACCTTCACCTTGCGCCAGATGCGGCGGATGGTGCCGGTGTTGTCGATCAGGAAGGTGGCGCGCTCGATGCCCATGTAGCTTTTGCCGTACATGCTTTTTTCGACCCAGACGCCGTAATCCTCGCACATCTTGCCGGATTCGTCGGAAGCCAGCGGGAACGGCAGGCAATATTTCTCCTTAAATTTGTCATGGCTCTTGACCGAGTCCTTGGAGACGCCGATCACCACCGTGCCCGCCTTCTCGAACTCCTTGATATGGTCGCGGAAATCCTTGGCCTCGACGGTGCAGCCGGGCGTGTCGTCCTTGGGATAAAAATAGAGCACCATGTTTTTACCGCGCAGGCTTTCGGGATCGATGGCGGGCGTCACCGGCGCGTTCCACAGCGGCGCTTTGTCACCCGCTTTTAATTCAGCATTGGGTTTCTTGGCGGGCATGACAGTCATAACTCCTCCCTCATGCGTGAAGGAGTCGATTATACTGCTCGTACACCGCTTGTTCAACTTGTATTAGCCGCTCGCGCAGGGCCTGAAAATCCAGCTCTCCGGCCGACTCGGCCAGTAATTTCCTGAGGCCCGGCAGCGCCGATGATTCGTCGAAATAATGATCCTGGCACAAGCGTAACATGTGAAAAATCTGGCCGAGGAAACGATCGGCCTCGATCAGCTGCTCCGCCTCCGCGGCAGGCATCAGACCGCGCTCCTTCAGCCAACCATAGATCTGCGAAGCGCCGCCCGGCTGCGCTCCCGGCGTTTGCGGCGCATGGCGCAAGAGCAGGTATTCGGCGATGAAATCGACATCGACCAGGCCGCCGCGCACGTATTTGAGATTCCAGGGATTGCTGGTGCCGTGCTCGCGGGCGATGCGCTCGCGCATATCGAACACGTCGACGCGCAGTTTTTCGGTATCGCGCGGACGATTCAACTGCTGCCCGATGAATGCATTGAGCGAATGGCAGAGCGCCGCATCGCCGGCAATCATCCGCGCCTTGGTGAAAGCCATGAACTCGAACGTCCAGGCCGAGCTGTCGAAATATTTGGTCAGCGCCTCCAGGCTCACCGCCAGCAGCCCTTCCTCGCCGGAAGGGCGCAGCCGCGTGTCGACTTCGTAAAGCCTGCCGTCGCGACCCATGGCGGTCAGCGCGTTGAGCAACCGCTGCGCCAGCCGGTTGTAATAGACGCTGGCGGGAAAGGATTTC
>JAGWLJ010000340.1 GCA_028873275.1 Pseudomonadota bacterium | reverse complement strand
CAGGGCATCGCCCGCCCCATCGGCAGCAAGCTCGACACATGGACGTATGAGGCGGAGGATGAGATGGGGCGTGTGGCCGCGGAAGTCAGGCAACGGCTTTTGTCATCCTGAGTGAGCAAAGCGAATCGAAGGATCTTTTTTAAGATCCCTCGGCTTCGCTCGGGATGACAGTGAGGTTTTTGCCGCTGGCCTTTAGCTGCTCATCGTAAATATGGTTGTAATTGCCGTGGTAGAATTCCGGCTTTTCGATGGGCGGCGGCATGACGGTGTCCAGAATTTTCTCTAATGCTTTCTCATGGCCGCGGAAGGTCTGCTGCCAGTGTTTCAGGAAATCGGCGTAACTCCAGCGTTCCCATTTTTCTGTAAACGCGGCGTGGTTTGTTTTGCGCATCGCTTCATCTTCTTGCGTGAGCAGGTTGATGCCGATGCAGCGCGCCGCCGAGTCCAGCACGCGCCATAGATCCTCGCGGTTTTCCGGCGGCCGGTCGTCCCAGAATTCGTTGCGCAGCGGCGCAATCAGCAGGCCTTGCGAAAACGCCGAGCGCAGAAACGCCGCCTCGCGGACGAGCCGGTTTTGTTTCGCTGAGGCGGAAATTTTATCGCAAAGTCGGCTATTCACCACCATATCGAGATGGTCGAAATGCGCGCCCATATCCACCTCGCGGCCGCTCGAATCCAGCATCATGCTGTCGCAGGCCAGCCCCTTATTGTGCGCGCTTTGGCCGGGAAGCGAGAGCAGGCCGCTTTCCATGTCGCTGTCCTGCGCCTTGAGATAAAGGTTGTACGCGCCGTTTACGGTACGCAGCCCATCGTAAAGCACCGTCGTCCAGCCCTGCGTCTGATGCAGATGCACTGCCGCACCGACCACGATATCGGCCAGTATCTTGTGCAGCAGAAATTTGGCATCACGGCGATAGGCAAGGCCGAATTTGTTGACGCGCTCTTCGCGCGTGGCTTTCGCATAAGCAGCGTTGTCGGCGGTTACGACATCGCCCCTGGCATCATATACCCATTTGTCCTGCGCGTAGGCGAGGCGGATGAGGATGGGGTCTTTGCCACCGCAGGCGGCTATGCGTTCTTCGCGCCGGTATTCGGCCATATCCATCAGATCATCGGGCGTTACCGTGCGGGCGGCGGGCACCAAATCACACACGAAACTCTTCGAGGTGATGCCGGTAAACGCGCTCCAGGGCTTGCGGTTCACTGCTTCAGGTTCTTGAGCGTCGCCGAGCGGTATTCGCGGCGGTGGGTGACGAATATGACCCAGGCGGTGGCGGCCATGAAGAGATACGGATTGACGAACCACGCCAGCGCTGCCATCCCGAAATAATAGGCGCGGAGCCCAAGGTTGAAATGCCGCGCCGCGTTTCCCACCAGATAGCTGCCCTTGGCGGCGATGGCATCGTGCGTTTCGA
>JAGWLJ010000075.1 GCA_028873275.1 Pseudomonadota bacterium | reverse complement strand
AGAAAGTGGCGGCGCTGGTCACCGGCTCCAAGCTCTGCCGCAAGCATCTGACCGCCATCATGGCCGCCTGCCAGATCGGCGATACGGATTCGCGCTTTCAGCCGTCGGACAACCCGGCCCTGAAATCGGCGCTGCGTGAAGCCCGCAAGTCTATGGTTCCCGATAATTACAGCCTGCGCGTCATCGAATTCGCGCGCCAGGGCTATACCGATATCGAATTTCCCGAATACGATACCGATTGGGATTCCGAGGCCTATCTCACCGTCTCCGGCCAGAATTCCAATAATTCCGTGCGCGTCACCAACGAGTTCCTCGAGGCCGTCGAGCAGGACAAGCCCTGGCACCTGCTACGCCGCACCGACAACAAGGTCAGCAAGACGCTGCCGGCGCGTGAGCTGTGGGACCATATCGCCTACGCCGCCTGGGCCTGCGCCGATCCGGGATTGCAGTACGACACCACCATCAATGAGTGGCACACCTGCCCGGAATCCGGCCGCATCCGCGCGTCGAATCCCTGCTCGGAATACATGTTCCTCGACGATACCGCCTGCAACCTGGCCTCGATCAACCTGCTTAAGTTCAAGCGCGAGGGCGGGGCATTCGATATCAAATCCTTTGAATACGCCACGCGCCTGTGGACCATCGTGCTCGAAGTCTCGGTGCTGATGGCGCAGTTCCCCTCCAAGGAAATCGCCAGGCTCTCCTATGAATACCGCACGCTGGGCCTTGGGTACGCCAATATCGGCGGCCTCCTCATGGCCACCGGTGTTCCCTATGATTCCGAGGAAGGTCGCGCTATTGCCGCCGGCATTTCCGCCATCATGACCGGCGTTTCCTACGCCACCTCGGCCGAAATGGCCAAGGAGTTGGGGCCGTTCGATGGTTATGAAAAGAACAAGCTTGCCATGCTGCGCGTCATGCGTAATCACGCCCGCGCCGCGTACGGTGAAACCAAGGGCTACGAGGAACTTTCCATTCTGCCGGTGCCGCTCGATATCGAACATTGCCCGGACAAGGGGCTGGTCAAGGCCGCCAAGAAAGCCTGGGACAGCGCGCTGATGCTGGGTGAGAAGTACGGCTACCGCAACGCGCAGGCCACCTGCATCGCCCCCACCGGCACCATCGGCCTGGTGATGGATTGCGACACTACCGGCATCGAGCCCGATTTTGCCATCGTCAAGTTCAAGAAGCTGGCCGGCGGCGGCTATTTCAAGATCATCAACCAGCAGGTGCCCGAAGCATTGAAAACGCTGGGCTACCCGCAAAAGCAGATCAGTGAAATCGTCGCCTACGCCGTGGGCCGCGGCACGCTCAAGGACGCTCCCGGCGTCAATCATGCGGCGCTGCGCATGAAAGGCTTTGACGACGATGCGCTGGCCAAAATCGAAAAAGCGCTGGCCGCCGCTTTCGAGATTAAATTCGCTTTCAATAAATATACCCTCGGCGAGGAATTCTGCAAAACCAAGCTGGGACTCTCGCAAGCGCAGCTCGATGATTTCGGCTTCGACATGCTGCAGGCGCTCGGCTTCATGAAAGTCGACATCGACGCCGCCAATGAATATTGCTGCGGCACCATGACGGTCGAGGGCGCGCCGCATCTTAAGGCCGAGCATCTGGCGGTGTTCGACTGCGCCAACCCCTGCGGCAGGAAGGGCAAACGCTTCCTGTCGGCCGAGAGCCATATCCGCATGATGGCGGCGGTGCAGCCGTATATTTCCGGCGCGATTTCCAAGACGATCAACATGCCGCAATCGGCCACTGTCGAGGAATGCAAGAACGCTTACCTGCTCTCCTGGAAGCTCTGCCTCAAGGCCAATGCGCTCTACCGCGATGGCTCGAAGCTCAGCCAGCCGCTCAATGCCGCCATCGCCGCCGAACTGGGCGATATGGAGGACGATGAAAGGCCCGCCGCCGCGCAGGCGGCCCGGCAGCCGCAGGCAGTGGCCGAGCGCATCATCGAGCATATTATCGCCCACCAGCGCCGCCGCCTGCCCGAGCGCCGCAAAGGCTACACGCAGAAAGCCTCGGTCGGCGGGCATAAGGTGTATCTGCGCACCGGCGAATACGAGGACGGCAATCTCGGCGAAATCTTCATCGACATGCACAAGGAAGGCGCCGCTTTCCGCAGCCTAATGAATAATTTCGCCATCGCCGTCTCCATCGGCCTGCAGTACGGCGTGCCGCTGGAGGAATTCGTCGATGCCTTCACCTTCACGCGCTTCGAGCCGTCGGGGCTCGTCGAGGGCAACGAGGCGATCAAGATGTCAACGTCGATCCTCGATTACATCTTCCGGGAACTTGCCATCTCCTATCTCGGCCGCCACGACCTGGCGCATGTCGAGCTGGGCGATACGCGCGCCGATTCCATCGGTCGCGGCGAAGGCGATTCCACCCGCCCGCAGGACCAGCCCGAACTGCCCTTCCACAAGGCCACCAGCAACGGCTATGTGCGCGGCAAGCTGCCCAAGCTGATCGTCTCCAACACGCCCCCCGCCGCCACGCATGGCGCGCTGGCGCTGGCGCCCGACGCCAAGACCGAAACGAAGGCGTTCCTGCAGACGCAGCAGGAAGGCATGATCGTGCAGGTCGGCGTTTCGGTGCAGCATAAGGAGGAGGACAAGCTGCGCGCCAAGATCCGCGAAGCCAAAGCCAAAGGCTACGAAGGCGACGCCTGCACCGAATGCGGCAATTTCACGCTGGTCAGGAACGGCACCTGCATGAAGTGCGATACGTGCGGGAGTACGAGTGGGTGTTCGTAATAGGGAGAAAGAAATGAAGTATACCGGTACGATATCTGCCCTATGTGGTTTAGGTCTTGTAGCTATAAATGGGGCCGAACATACTTGTGTGCATAGGGAGAAATGTAATTTTGAAGCTCCTGAACCAGAAGAGTTTCCAGAATTTCCATCGCATCCATTAAATCCTTCTCATTATTATATTACGAGTAGCAGTTCATCTACCTCCTCGCCACACAGCATAACTACTTCCACTTCCATGGGCTTTGAATTTATTGGATCAAGTAGTTAAGTGTCATTCCCGCGCAAGCGGGAATCCAGTTCTTAAATAAACCCGGATCCCGGCCTTCCGCCTCCGCCAAGGCTTCGGCGGACATGTCGCCGGGATGACATGTTGTCCTTTCGCCGCCGCTGCTCTATACTGTGGCCATGCGGCGCATTGCATTGATATCCGCCCTTTTCCTTTCCGGCTGCGCCAGCCCGCAGGAAATCGCCATGCAGAAGCAGATGCTGGCGCAGCAGGACAGCGCCACCTGCCAGAGCTACGGCTTCGAGCCGGGCGGCGAGGGCTTTGCCAACTGCCGCCTGCAGCTTGAGCTGGCGCGCCAGCAGCGCGAATCTTACGCCACCGCCTATCCTTATACTCCCCCTCCCCCGTACGCTTACTGGCGGCATTGAATTGCGTGATCATTTTAGCGCAGGCGCAACGGCATAGGAACGCGCAAACCCATTGATTCATATAAACTTGTCGATTCATTAAGCATTGCGTGCTATTATACGCAGGATCATGGCCCTGCGGAGATAATACGATAATGGAACCCATCGCCCAGACGATCACCCAGCCCTGGATGGTGACGGTGTTTGTCTCCACCATCCTGCTGGTGGCGCTGCGACCGTTATACCAGGCGATATTCAGCATCAGTGCCGTCAACCGCGATGTGAGCGAGGCGATCGGCGTCCTGACACATCTGGGCAAGAACAGGCAGGACGAATTCTATAACCAGTTCAAGACCGTCAATGGCCTGATCCTGCGCATCCCCGGCCTCAGGCACACCTGGCGCGAGTTTGTGGACAGCATGTATTTCGAAGACCCGAATATCCCCAATATCCACAAGAAGGCCTACGTGTCGCACCGGCCGTCGCATTATTTTAACCGCGACGCGGTTCTGGGAACGCGGCTGAACCTGCCGCAGTTTTTCGCCTATCCCAATTATCTGATCGGCATCGGCCTGACGTTCACCTTCATTGGGCTTGCCGCCGCGCTGCACGTTGCCCAGGCGGGGCTGGCCAACGGCGCCGGACAGCAGGCGCTCAAAGACCTGCTGGCGGTGGCCGCGCTCAAATTCATCAGCTCCATCGTCGGGATATCCAGCAGCCTTTTCATCTCGGCCGTGCAGCGCATCAGGATCAGGACGTTCCAGCAGAAGCTCAATACTTTCTGCGACCTGCTGGAAGAATGCACCAAGTATAAATCCGCCGAGAAACTGCTTCATGACAGCTTTAACGAACAGCGCCGGCATACGATCGTCTTCCATGACCTGGCCAGGAACATCGCTGACGGCATCAGAGAGGCGATCAGCGCGGAGCTGGCCGCCGGCGTCGCACATGGGCTGGAGCCGCTGACGCAGAATATCCAGGCACTGGCACAGCAGTTCGCCGAAGGCTCCGAAGCCGCTTTGGGAAGAATGCTGGAAGCGTTTTTAAGCGAACTGCGCCGGACTTCGCTGGACGACATGCAGGCCCTCATGAACAGCGCCGCCGCGCTCAAGGAATCGCTCGGCCAGCTGGTCGCGCAGGTGGAATTCTCGGGGAGAAACTTCGATGCCGGCGCACAGGCCTTCGCGCAGCGGCTGGATGACATGTTCAGGAATTTCGCCGCGTCCTTCGCCCCTGTGCAGGCCAGCATGACGCAGTTCGACCAGTCGCTGCACGCGTTGCATGCCGTGACGGATAACATTGCACGCACCGCCGCCGATCATCAGCAAGGCGCGCTGGCATTCGAACAGGCGATCGCCGAGCTGACTCCCCATCTCTGTCTCATGAAGGATCTTCCCTCCGGCCTGGCGCAATCGCTGAATGAAGCGGAAGGAGCAGCGCGCAACCTCAGGGAAGCCGGCGAGAATATCGCCGCTGCCGCCGGCGAATTCAGAGAGTCCGCGGCAGCCATAAAGCGATCGGAAGAGACCTTCAAAAAGAATGTGAAGGCGTTCGCATCATTCGCCCGCGGCATATCCGGCGTTATCGCCCTGCTGGAGCGGGCGTCGGGACAGGTAAGCAGCGCCGCGATATCGCTGCATTCGCTCGATCGGCAGTTCGGCAGATCCGTCGACAGCCTTAACGATGCCGTCAGGCAGCTTCCCGCCGCCGGACAGGAGAAGAACGGCCATTCCCTTTTCAGGCTGACGCCGAAATGGTGGAGGCCATGAAGCAGCAGCAGGCATCGCCCGAAGCACATGACGAAGGGTATTTCGCCTCTTTTACGGACATGCTGGTCGGCATTATTTTTATTTTCATCATCCTGCTGATGATCTTCGCCAATAATTACCAGTCGGCGACCGAGTCCGTCACCAAGATGAGCCAGGCCCTTGACAAGGCCCGTGAGGAAGCGCGTGACCAGCGGCGTGATGAGGAGCGCGACAAGGCACGCGATGCCGCGCGCGACGAGGCCCGTGATAAAGCGCGGGATACGGCGCGCGATGCCGCACGGGACGCGGCGCATGACAGCGCCTTGACGGCAATGCTGAAGCAACAGGAAGCGCATGCGGAAGCGAAAGCCAGCGCTGAAGTCAACGCACCCAATACGCAGCACAGCGTGCCCAAGGCCAATGACATCGCGGATATGGAGCGGCTGAGGGCCATGCAGCAGAACATGTTCAACGATTCGCGTAGGAAAGTGCTGCTGAGCATTCAGCAGCTGCTTCGTACGCAAGGTTATGCGGCAACCGTCGATGCCGGTCAGGGTACGCTGGTTATTCCGGAGAATACTCTTTTCTCGCGCGATCAGGGAGCTGTTAACGATATGGGGAAAAAGGCGCTGGATTCGCTGGCGCATGGCCTGGGCAAATATCTCCCCTGCATTTCCCCCACAGCGGATTCCAACCGGCTGATGGAATGCCATACGCTGGGCTTCCCGCCCAACGACGGGCTGGATGTGATCTATATCGACGACTATCCGGACACCGGCCGGTCCGGGGAAGACAAGCTGCTGCTGGAAGTACAGCACATCGTATCTATTTTTAATGCGCTGAAGACCGCCGACCCGTACCTAGACCAGGGACTGAAGAATAAATTCGGCGCTCCCATCCTGAACGTCAAAGTGAATCAGGAGCGAAGAACCGCCGCAAACCAGCAACAGAATTATGCGCCGGTTAAAAATTCCGTCGTGCTCAGATTTGCCATGCGTCAGCCAACCCCGCAGGACATCATGCGACTGCGTAATTCCTCTCCCGATAACCAACCCGAATAAAGGGATTGCCGCTTTGCAAAGTATCCTGATGCAAAAGCGGCTTCGAATCGCTACGCTCGCTTGGAATGAGACATTTCATCGAAACCCATTTCGGACTAGTGCTGGCGCTGTCCTGCGTGGCCGGGCTGGCGATCCCGGCAATCGGGCGTCTGCCGGACGTATCGGTGGTATGGACGCTGGCGGCGCTGATGTTCGTCTCCTGCTACAGGCTGCATGAAGGCGGCCTTAAAGCTATAGCCTGGCGCGACATCGCGTGGTTTTACCTGCTGCGCTATGCGGCGCTGCCGCTCATCCTGTGGCTGATCGCGCATGCTCTTGCACCGGCCTATGCCAGCGGCGTGTTCCTGCTCTCGGTGCTGCCCGCCGCCGTGGCCAGCCCCGCTTTCGCCAACATCTACGGCGGCAGCCTGCCGCCCGCTTTCGCCATTGCCGTCGTAACCCAGCTGGCCGCGCCGTTTCTTATCCCGCTGATGTTCGCGCTGCTCGGTGAAGGACAGGTGACGCCGCCACCTCTCCACCTGTTTTCTACCATGGTCTGGTGCATATTGCTGCCGATGCTGGCCTATGCCATTCTGCGCCGGCACCGCCGTAGCGCCGCCTATATCCATTCGCGCAACCGGCTGTTCTCGGTGCTGCTGGTCGCCTTCATCATCGCCCTGGCGGTGGCCAAGCAGCGCGAGGTGATCCTCTCCAGCGGCGCAGCGGTGGCGGCGGCGCTAATCGTCACGGCGCTGTGCTTCCTGTGCTATATCGCCTTCGGCTGGTTCCTGCTGAAACGCCC
>JAGWLJ010000074.1 GCA_028873275.1 Pseudomonadota bacterium | reverse complement strand
ATGGGCGTCGCCGGTTCGGCCGACAAGCGCCATATCAGCGCGCGCCTGCCCGGCGGCATTGAGCTGCATAATTTCTATGTCCCGGCCGGCGGCGATATCCCCGATCCCGAGCTGAATCCTTCCTACGGCTTCAAGCTGCGTTTCGTCGAGGATATGACGCGCTGGTCGGCGCAGGCGCAGAATGCCAAAATGATCCTCGTCGGCGATCTCAACATTGCCCCGCTGGAGCATGACGTATGGTCGCATAAGCAGCTGCTGAAGGTGGTCAGCCACACGCCAGCCGAGGTGGAACGGCTGAACGCGTTGCAGGCCTCGCTCAACTGGTGCGACGCTGGGCGGCATTTCGTTGACCCTGCGCAAAAGCTCTATAGCTGGTGGAGCTACCGCAATCGCGACTGGCGCGCATCCGATCGCGGCCGTCGCCTCGACCATATCTGGGTCACGCCCGCCCTCGCGCCGGCGCTTCAATCCTTCGCCATCCACAAGGACGCCCGCGACTGGGACGGCCCTTCCGATCATGTGCCGGTCATGATAGATTTGGCGGCATGAAGAATACTTCTGACATACTGAAGCAAATCGCCTTCGACGAGCGCGGACTAGTGCCCGCCATCGCCCAGCATTGGCAGACCGACGAGGTGCTTATGCTGGCCTGGATGAACCGCCAGGCGGTCGAAAAAACGCTTTCCACCGGGCAGGTGCATTACTGGTCCCGCTCGCGCCAATCGCTGTGGCGCAAGGGCGAAACCTCCGGCCATACCCAAATCTTGAAAGAATTCTATGTGGATTGCGACGGCGACACGCTGCTTTTAAAAGTCGACCAGAACGGCCCCGCCTGCCATACAGGAGAAAAAACCTGTTTTTTCAGGAAGATGGATTTTTAGTCGCCTGATTTACTCTGTCATTGTCATCAAAAATTCATACACGCCGCCCGCGTAGGGTGATATTATTGATGTTAACCAGCAATGCGGGGCCGCAATGGAAATATCTTCTGGACGTGATCTTGCCAAGGAGCAGAAATCGGCAGCTGAGGTTGCCGGCGAACAGCCAGACCTTGCCCAGGAACGTGTTTCACGGATTATAGCCGCCGCCGGCCTGGCTATCGCCAGCGGCGATCCTGTTGATCTGGCAGCGGCCGGGTCTCAACTGGGAGGAATCGGTCTCAGCGCCTCGGAAGCGAGCATCGTTCAGAATTATATCAACAGTTCCATCGAGGAAAACCAGGCTGCACCGAGCAATGCCGCTATGCCAGATGCGCCGCAGGATCTGCGCGCAAATGCCGTCAGGGATCTTGAGAATGCCGCTCGGGAATACATCGAGGCGAAAATGGGAAGCGGAGGCGTTACCCCTTTCGCGCTTGACCAGGCCATGCACGCAGCAGATGCCTATGCCCTTACTCACACGACGGGTCAAATTGAGCAGGCGGCAAACGAAATAGCCGCCGATGCCACCAGGGCATCCGCAGGGCAATCCATGGACAACCCCATCACCGCCTTTGGGAATATGATGCAGAGCTATGCCATGGTCGATTACGGGACTGGTATGCTCGCTCCCGTCCTGCTGGATAATCTGGGGCCCTCTCCTACGGAGACGGCCACCGATTCCCTGTCCAGCGAGCTGCGCTCCGTCTAAAACCCCTTCAGCAGTCCTTTCAGGTTCTTGACCGCATCCTGCGGATTCTTGAGCTGATCCTTGAAATTCTCGCGAGTATTTTTCAGCTGCTGCTTGAACTGGTCTGGATTCTGGATCGCCTGCTGCGCGATGGCGTTTACATCGGGCTGGAAATGCGGGCGGTCGAGGCTTCCGGTGACAATCACCGGAACTCCTACCCCTTCCCTGCTGCCCGCCACTTGCGGCGTCAGGCGATAATTGATCGACCAGGTCGGAAGGCTGATATCCCCCTGCCCGGCCAGGCGCATCGACGGCGTCGCCATCACCAGGTCTTTATTGCTGACCACGCCACCGGCAATGGTGAAGTTGCCGGACAGGTTGTTGATGGGGGTCGATTCCGAGCTGCTGCCCGCCTGCGCGAAGGCAGAGCCGACGTTCTGTGCCATGGCCAGCAGATTGGTGCCTTTGATGGCGCCGTTATTGAGCTTAAGCTGCCCAGTGCCAGCCAGCGCCGAGACCAGTTCGCGCTCGCTACCGCCATGACTCTGTACGTTCAGCTGTAGATCGGCGGCACCGCTGATGCGGTCGGAATCAGCCAGCGCCTCAAGCAGCTTCTCCGCCTGCACCCCCTTGAGCGCCGCGCGGCTTTGCAGCGATGAGGCGGCGGCGTTCAACGTCAGCGCCATATCCCCCGTGCCGTCGTAGAGCCCGGCGTTGGCGCTGGCCTGCAACTCGCCGCTTTTCAGCTGCCCCTGCAGGTTCAGCTTATCGGCGGTCAGCTTGCGATAAAGCAGATTGCCGGCGGTGATGTGAAACGTCGCATCGATGGCTTTCAGCCCGGACAGGTCAATCGGCTTATCGCTCCAGCGCGGCTCGGCGGCCAGCGCATCGGAAACAATGCCTGCCGCCTCGGCATGGGCCTGCGGCAGGAAAGGATTAAGATCGAGCGTATCGAAGGCGAGGTCGGCGCCAATCTCCGGCACGGTGCCTTTCCTGACACGCAAGCTGCCGGTGGCCTTGAGGCTGTCGAGTGAAATATCGGCCTTGTCGAAGGCACAGCTATCGGCCGAGCATTGCACGTTGCCGCTGGCATGAAACGCCAGTGAGGAAGCCATATCCACCGGCTTCGCCGCCGGATCGAGCCATTGCTGCAGCGCTTTCAGGGATGAAGATTTGATATCGGCCTTGCCGGAATAGGCTTCCTGCGCGATGACGCCCTCGGTGCTGACCGACAGCAGCTCGCTGCTGATGCTGGCGCTGCCCTCGGCGCGCCCTCCCCCCATCACGTCGCCCAGTGAGGAAAACTTGCCTTTGGCAGCGATTTTCCTGCCGTTCCACTCGCCTTTGGCGTCGAAAGACAGCGGTGAATGCATGCCGTGCATGGCAAGATCGATATCGAGCGCCCTGGCCTGCCAGTGCTGCCCGGCGGCATCGTTATCATAAGCAATCGCGCCGTTACTGATGCTGAGACCGCTTAAGGAAATATCCCGCACTGGCACCGTGGCCTGATGCGATTCCGCCTGAACTGCGGCAGGAGCGGGAGCTTTCTGCTGCTGCGGCATCTGCCAGTTTTTGACGCCGTCCTTCGTGACGTGCAGGTGAATATCCGGCGAGTCGAGAATGACCTCTCCCACCTCGATTTTACCGGAAAGCAGCGGCAGCAGCACGACATCGACTTTCAACGATTTGGCCGCCAGCAGCGGCGCGGCATCGCCGTAAGACGGCGGGTTGGACAGGGTGGCGTTATCCATGGTCACGCCCACCGCCGGAAACAGCCGGACATGAAAATCGCCCACCGCCAGCGTGCGGCCGGTCGCCGCCTGCACTTTTTCAATCGCCAGGCGCTTATAGGTATCGGCCGGAATAAAGGCGGGAATAATCAGCGCGGCGGCGAGCAGGATCACCACCACGATCACGATGCCGATCAGGAATTTTTTCATGGTCTACCCTTTCTGGGCGCGGTGCATCAGCAGATGGTCGGCCAGCACGCAGGCCAGCATCGCTTCGCCCACCGGCACGGCGCGAATGCCAACGCAGGGATCGTGCCGCCCTTTAGTGGCGATGGTGGTCTCGTTACCATGCATGTCGATGGTCTCCACCTCGGTCAGGATGGAACTGGTCGGCTTGACGGCAAAACGCACCACAATGGGCTGGCCGCTCGAAATGCCCCCCAGTATGCCGCCGGCGTGATTAGAAAGAAATACGGTTTTCCCCTTTTGTTTGCGCATGCGGTCGGCGTTTGTCTCGCCGCGCAGGGCCGCCGCCGCGAAGCCGTCGCCGATCTCGATGCCCTTGACGGCGTTGATGCTCATCATGGCCGCTGCGATGTCCGCATCCAGCTTTTTGTAAATCGGCGAGCCCCATCCGGCCGGAACGCCTTCCGCCACCACCTCGATCACCGCCCCAATGGAAGAGCCGTCCTTGCGAATCGTATCCAGCCGGCCAGCCCAGCGCTCCGCCGCTTTCGCGTCCGGACACCAGAAAGGATTTTTGTTGATCTGCTTCCAGTCCCAGCGCTTGCGATCGACCATGTCATCGCCCAGCGCCACCATGGCGCCGCGGATGATTACGCTTTTTCCCAGAATCTTTCTGGCGATGGCTCCCGCCGCCACGCGCATGGCCGTCTCGCGTGCCGAGGAACGTCCGCCGCCGCGATAATCGCGGATGCCGTATTTCATGTGATAAGTGTAGTCGGCATGGCCCGGGCGGAACTTGTCTTTGATCGTTTCATAATCCTTGGATTTCTGATCCTGATTGTAAATAATCAGGCTGACCGGCGCGCCAGTGGTTTTGCCCTCGAACACGCCGGAGAGAATTTTTACCATGTCGCTTTCCTTGCGCTGCGTGGTGTAGCGCGACTGCGCCGGCCGGCGCTTGTCGAGCCAGGGCTGGATATCGGCTTCCGACAGCTGAATCAGGGACGGCACGCCATCAACCACACAGCCAATCGCCTCGCCGTGGCTTTCGCCCCAGGTGGTGAAACGGAACATATGGCCAAAGGTATTGAAGGACATGGGCTATTGACTTCTGACAGAAAACCGCAATTGCTGCGGCATCTTAGCTATTAGATAGGATAACACAAGAAATACCACCTCATCTCCAGAATGAAGGGCTGGAACAACAATCAGCCCGATTAATATATCCCAACCCCCATTTCGAAGGTTCGCTGAGGAGTAAAGGCATTAATTAACGCATGGTTCTGAGATGCTCTTTCCAGAAAGGAAAGGTGGGCTTCGGTAATATTGCTGGCGGGAATGAAAATATGGCCTTTGTTATCAGCAAACACCCTGTGGCCGGGCAGGTGCAGGGCCTCTTCGAGCAGCCGTTTCGCCTCGGCGGGATGACGCGCCGGATGCACGGTTTCCAGCCGAAGCTGCCGGAACCCTCCCTGCTCAACCACAGTCATGTGCCACGGCGCCTTCGTCGCAGCGGCCAGGGCTATTGCCGCTTCGTCGGGATTCGAAGAAAAACGCGCTCCCTCCTGCTCCAGTGCCGGCAAGGCGTCCTTCATCGCGGCAAATTCCCTGATGCGATCCAATCTGTCGTAATCAAAAAGGATAGGGGGCACCCTCGCCTCTGCGCTGCGCGAATCGTCTATGAAACGGTTTTCTGATTCCATCAAAGGCCTGCCAGCGACATAGGCGGTTAGCCTCTTCAATACATCAATGGCTTCGTCAGGAGAAGCTCCCATTACCACCATGGAGTAGGGAGACGGCTTTGAAAGGCCATTGTAATCTTCCGCAGGGAATAGGTGGGCTTCAGGGGGGAAGATATGCCTCAATATTTTTGCAATGTCCCCAAAACTCTGCTCGATGCGTTGCTTGACCTCCGCCGACATTGGCTTACACCGTCGTGAGCGGCACACCGGCCTTGGACAGCGGAATCAGGAAAAACACGCTATTAACCATGCAACCGATCACCTTGCTGTGACTGGACATTGAATGCTGACAGCTCATCCAACAGTTTATGCCCATCCAGCGCCGCAATTACTTTATTCAACCATTCGAATCCCGGTTGCAGTGGAGTGAATTCCCGTCGGACTGATTCGTTGTCGCTATTTACCTTACCTTCTAATCGGTCGCGGTGGGCGGCCAGCAATCCCTGCAATATATCCACTGCATCCATCAGTTCTGCCCTGGGCGTATTCTTGCCCGGAAGGCGCCTGACTGTAGTTATTTTACTCAGCGTATCAGCAATATAGTCTTCTACCCTGTAGGATTGCGGCGTAGCGGCGCGAGGATCGGCTGGTCGCATATTATCATGCTGTTCCGAATACGTCGTTATCGTGGTTTCCCCGATGGACACATCCTCACTTATTTCAGTTACATCCGTGATGGCCAAAGGATCACGCAATTCATGTAAAAAATTATCTCTGCCTTCATTGCCTTTCCTGAGCAATTTTTCCAGATTCGCGAATAAGGAAGTATTTATTTCCTTCCGGGGCGGAAGATTCTGGCGTTTCTGCGCGACAGGTTCCCGCGGGGCAAAAGCGGCATCTACTACAGCTTGTCTGAATGCTGCATAATGCTCGTACTTAATCAGCAGCCTGTTTCCTTTATCATATTCGATGTCGTTTTTACCAAACACCTCCTTGGCATGACGTTCGACTTCGAGTTCCGTAAAAAGATTTTTTAAGGGCAGCGAAAAATATCCCATCTTCCAGGTGGACGCCTTTGACTCTACGGTCTCTTCCACTAATTGCATCAGTGTATAACCGTGCCGGTGGCAAAGCGATTCGATAAACGCCTTAATTTCGTGCGAGTGATCGGGATTTTCACCAGTGACAGTCTGCCCGGAACCTTCGCTCATGGCTAAACCGTCGCGATATCCGGCGCGTCGACGCGTTTCATGCCCACCACGTGGTAACCGGAATCGACGTGCAGCACCTCGCCGGTCGTGCCCTGGCCGAGGTCGGACAGGAGGTAAAGCCCGGCGCCACCGACATCCTCAATGGTCGTGTTGCGCTGCAGCGGGGAATTCAACTCATTCCATTTAAGAATATAACGGAAATCGCCGATGCCGGAGGCGGCCAGCGTCTTGACCGGCCCGGCCGAGATGGCATTAACGCGTATCTTTTGGCCGCCGAGATCGGCGGCGAGATAGCGCACGCTGGTTTCCAGCGCCGCCTTGGCCACGCCCATGACGTTATAATGCGGCACCACGCGCTCAGCCCCCAGGTAAGACAATGTCAGCAGGCTGCCGCCACGCGGCATTAATGCAGCAGCGCGGCGTGCCAGCGCCGTGAAGGAGTAGCAGGAGACATTCATCGTCAGCAGGAAATTATCGAGGCTGGTGTCGACATAGCGGCCCTTGAGCTCGTTCTTGTCGGAAAAAGCGATGGCATGAACGAGAAAATCGATCTCGCCCCATTTCTGCTGCAGCGCCGTGAAAGCGGCATCGATGCTGGTG
>JAGWLJ010000339.1 GCA_028873275.1 Pseudomonadota bacterium | reverse complement strand
GGCGGCGGAGGTGGGCACCTCCTCGACATAAGAAGGATGCACCTGCACCAGCATGATGTCGGCGGCGCCTTTGCGTTCCGCCAGCGGGACCAGCGGCGGGCAGCCGGAAAAGCTGCCGTCCCAGTAGGGCTCGCCGTCGATCTCGACGGTTTTGAACACGAAAGGAAGGCAGGAAGAGGCCATGACGGCGTCAAGCGACAAATGCTTCTGGTCGAAGATTTCGGCTTTGCCGGTGCGGGCGTGCGTGGCGCCGATATAAACCGCGACCGGGCTTTTCTTTATCGCCTCGAAATCGACCATCTCCTCGACGATGCCGCGCAGCGGGTTGATGTCGAACAGGTTGAACTGGTAAGGCGAGAACATGCGCGTGATGTAATCGAGCGCCATCGACGAGGGCGAAAGATCGATGCCGACATGGCCGAGGAATTTATCGGCGATGTTCATGCGCAGCGGAAACAGGCCGGCGGCGATGCTGACCTTGCGCCACAGCCGCTCTAACGCCTCGCGGCCGCCTTTGCCGCCGTTTTCCATCATGCCCTGCGCCAGCACGGCGGCCATCACTGCGCCGCCGCTGACGGCGCTGATTGCCTCTATCTCGATGCACCCCTCGGCCAGCAAATGGTCGATGACGCCCCAGGCGAAGGCGCTGTGCGATCCGCCGCCCTGCAGCGCCAGGGCGATGGGTTTGGTGGAGGAGGTGGCCATGGGAAGCCTTCAGAATGAATGAACATTTATGGTACTCCCTTTGGCTTCTGCGTTCAAGCTTCCCCTTCTGGCGGGCGCGGCGCGGCATTCCCTAATATACCCCAACGGCGTATGGGTATATTTGGGCAAAATCAATAGGTTATGGAAAAATACCTGTTGACAGGGATAAAAAACCTCCTAGGGTACCGGCAATTCTCTCATCTTTAATAGGAGTGTTTATGACTGCAGCTTCACGCTACTCCCTGATGACGCTTATCGCGCTGATGCTTTGCGCTCTCATAATGGTGGCCGGCTCGGCGCTGGCCGATGACCGGCTCAACGGCGGCGGCTCAACCTTCGTTTATCCCATCATGAGCAAATGGGCCAGCGAGTATGAGAAGGCCAAGCACGTGCAGGTCAATTACCAGTCGATCGGCTCGGGCGGCGGCATCCAGCAGATGACGGCCAAGACCTTCGATTTCGGCTGCACCGACGGCCCGATGAACGAGGAGCAGCTGTCGAAAGCCAAGGCTACCGGCGGCGACGTCGTGCATATCCCGCTGGTGATGGGCGCGGTGGTGCCGGCTTATAACCTGCCGGGCATCAAGGAGCCGCTGCATTTCAGCGGCGCCGTGCTGGCCGATATTTTCCTGGGCAAGATCACCAAGTGGAACGATAAGGCGATTGCCGCCATCAACCCGGGAGTGACACTGCCGGCGGACGACATCGCCGTTATCCATCGCTCCGA
>JAGWLJ010000073.1 GCA_028873275.1 Pseudomonadota bacterium | reverse complement strand
GATGCGTGCCGGGAATCTGTTTGACGACGCGGCCGACGATGGCCTCGACGTCGAACGGCAGCGAGCCGCCGTTGGTGTCGCACAGTACTATCCAGCGCGCACCGTTGTCATAAGCCGCTTTGAGGCAGGCCAGCGCGAACTCGGGGTTGGCTTTATAGCCGTCGAAGAAATGCTCGGCGTCGAACAGCGCCTCGCGCTTCTGCTTGACGACATGCGCGATCGACTCCCCGATCATGCGCAGATTCTCTTTCTCGGAAATGCCCAGCGCGCTCTTCACTTGCTTGTCCCAGGTCTTGCCGACCAGGCATATAGATTTGGCGCCACTTTGCAGCACGGCCGCCAGCCCCGGATCGTTCTCGGCCGAGCGGCCGGAGCGGCGGGTCATGCCGAAGGCGGAGAGACGCGAGGTTTGGAGTTTGGGCGGGGCGGCGAAAAAGGCGTCGTCGCCCGGGTTGGCGCCCGGCCAGCCGCCCTCGATGTAATCGATGCCGAGCTTATCGAGCTCGCGGGCGATAGCTTGTCGGTCGGCCAGCGTGAAATCTACGCCGCGCGCCTGCGCTCCGTCGCGCAGCGTCGAGTCATACAGGTAAACACGATCGGAGATGAGATAGGGCTTGGTCATGCGACGCCGCGTCCTCCCGGAGAATGATCATGCGGATGCAATGCTTTTGGCATTGCCAGAGCTTGCCTGAGCGCATCTTTGGCCACGTTGAACCATGCTTCCATTTGTTCCTCTTTGGCTGAGGTGATCCGCTCATGAGAAGGGGGAGCGCCCAGTTTCGTTTCAAGTTCCTCGATCAGCTTTTTTTCCACTTCTATGGGAACCAGCTTCTTTATTTCTTCCCGGCCCCGGAAGTCATGAAAGAAATCTTTCCATTTTTCGCTCTGCAGCAACGAGGGCAGGTCGGCATCCACGTCGATAGCTTCTTCATCAATGGCCGCTTCATGATGCTCCATCGCCACCGAAAGTCCGAGCACCAGCAAATTAAGCAGCATCTCTATGGCGGGAATATCTTCATCCGCCGTGGTAAAGCCAAGTTTCTTCTGACGGGCCGGGTGCTTGACCTGCCGTATGATTCTCGTGGCCGTGTCTTTTGCCCGTGCTAAAGCGGCGCGATCCCTCTGGGCGCGTATTGTCCTGAATCCCGGGTAAGAGGATTCCGATGCGCTGGTTTCCTCCATGTTCATTCCTTATCAGATCAGGCGCGCCGCCAATCGGTTGTTCCGTCCGGCCTATCTTCCAATATAATGCCCTGATCGGCAAGCGTTTTACGGATGCGATCGGCCTCCGCCCAGTTTTTGGCCTTTTTGGCGGCAATGCGCTGATTAATAAGATTTTCTACCTCATTATCGACGCCGTCGCCTTTAAACCACTCCTCAGGGGTAGATTTCAAAAACCCTAGAAATTTAAGAGTGGATACTACTACACTCGCATTCTCTATGCTTAATACAATAGAAAGTGCTCGGGGCATATTGAGGTCATCCATTAATGCCTTGATTACATGCGGAGAAATTTCGTCTTCGACATCCCATGTATCCAAATATCTATAAAATTTATCTAGCGTCGTTTTTGCATCGTGTACCAGTTTTTCATTCCAATCGAGTGGCTCATTATATTTGGCGGTTAGCAAGGCCAGCCGGATCACCTCGCCCTTAACGCCCTTATCCAGCAAATCCCTGACGGTAATAAAGTTCCCCAGGGATTTGCTCATCTTCTCGCCGTTGACGGTAAGAAATCCGTTATGCACCCAATAGCGAGCAAAATGTGAGCCGGGGAGGGCGCAGCGGCTCTGGGCGATCTCGTTTTCGTGATGCGGGAACATGAGGTCGGCGCCGCCGCCATGAATATCGAAATCCTCGCCCAGATAGGTGGTGCTCATGGCCGAGCATTCGATATGCCAGCCGGGCCGGCCCTTACCCCATGGGCTATCGAAGACACTGGAGGGATCGTCGTCCGGCTCGGCCGGTTTCCATAGCACGAAATCGCCCGGATGCTTCTTATAGGATTCGACCTCTACGCGCGCGCCGGCGATCAGCTCGTCCAGCTTGCGACCGGAGAGAGCGCCGTAATCCTTGTAGCTGGCAACAGCAAAAAGCACATGACCATCGGCGACGTAAGCATATTTTTTATCAATAAGTTGCTCAATAATCCTAATCATTTGCTTTATGTGCGCCGTGGCATGCGGCTCCTTGTTTGGAAGCTCGCAATTAAGCGCCGCCATATCGTCATGGAACCAACCTTCGATGCGGGTGGTCAGCGCCGAGATCGGTTCGTTATTCGCTTTGGCGGCGGCGTTGATCTTATCGTCCACATCAGTGATGTTGCGCACGTAGGTGACATGCTCTTTTCCATAGAGCCGCATGAGCAGCCGGTACAGCACGTCATACACCACCACCGAGCGCGCATTGCCCAGGTGCGGCCGGTCATACACCGTCGGCCCGCAGACATACATGCGGACATTGGCCGGGTCGATCGGGGCGAAGGCTTCCTTGCGACGGGTGAGGGTGTTGTAGAGGTGGAGGGTCGGGGTCATGCGGATAATCTCTCCATCACTTTCTCCCGCCCCAGCAGCGGCAGCAGTTTCTTGAGTTCCGGCCCCTGTTCCTGCCCGGTCAGGGCCTTGCGCAGCGGCAGGAACAGCTCCTTGCCCTTGCGCGCGGTGGCCGGTTTAACCGCGGCAATCCAGGTATCATAGGTCGTCTCGTTCCACGGCTCGGGCGGCAGGCTGGCGATGGTGGAGCGGGCGAAGGCGCGATCATCATGGTTGAGATCTGCCTGGATATCGCCGTGTAGGATATCCCACCACT
This sequence comes from Pseudomonadota bacterium, assembly GCA_028873275.1. Lineage (GTDB taxonomy): Bacteria > Pseudomonadota > Alphaproteobacteria > Rickettsiales > SXRF01 > JABDCD01. The sequence goes on along the minus strand of JAGWLJ010000073.1, from coordinate 4,249 downwards.
GGCGCGCCTCGGCCAGGGTTTTGATATTGGCGCGAATGGAGAGCCAGAAGGCTTCGTCACTGAAATGCGCCAAATCTTCCATAATGAGAAGCGCTTCGTCATATTCCATTTCGTGCAACAGCTTGGTGTTGAGGCGCTCCAGTTCCGCCGGGTCGAATATGGCGGGCGCGCGGCCAAAGGCAGAAAAGTCGAAATCCCTTACCAGCTCATCCAGCGAGTCCATAGGCTCTACGGGTTTCGAGGTGCCGATGCGGGCCAGCAGGGAGTTGATGGCCATGGGCAGGATGCTTGCTTCGCGCAGCGAGCGGATATCGTTGCCGCCGAGGCGCTTGGAGAGTTCTCCCTCTTTGGTCTTAAGCAGGGCCATGTGAGCAAATTCAGGCACGGCGAAGCCCAGCGCCTTGTAAATCTGGATCTGGACGGCGGTATTGCTGACATGGTCCTCGCCGCGGACGACATGGGTGATATGCATCTCGCCGTCATCGACCACCGAGGCCAGCGTATAAACGGGAACGCCGTCCTCGCGCAGCAGCACCGGGTCGCTCATATGTGTCGCCTTGAAATGCGCCGGGCCGCGGATGAGATCATTCCATGAGACTTCCTCATCATTGAGCAGGAAGCGGTAATGGGGGCGGCGGCCTTCCGCTTCGTATTTTTTCTTCTGTTCATCGGATAATTTAAGGCCGGCGCGATTATAGATGGGCGGCAGACCGCGGCCCGCCAGCATCTTGCGCTGCATGTCCAGTTCCTCCGCCGTTTCGTAGCAGGGGTAAAGCCTGTTTTGAATTTTTAATTCTTCTGTTGCTCTACGATAGCGATCAAAGCGAGTAGATTGCCATACTGCTTCACCATCCCAATTTAGACCAAGCCATTCTAAGTCGTTCATGATGGCATTGGCATATTCCTGCCGTGATCGCTCAGGATCGGTATCGTCTATTCGTAAAAGAAAATGCCCTCCGTGCCTGCGGGCGAACAGCCAGTTGACCAGCGCCGTGCGGACATTGCCGACATGCAAAAAACCGGTAGGCGAGGGGGCGAAGCGGACTTTAACCATGGCCTTCTTGTGCCGCGATTATCGTAAAAAGTCCAGAGATTAAGGGGGCTAGGCGTGTCCCACCACCGTTGAAAAATGCCCCATATCGATGCCCAGCGTGGAAACGGCGAGGTTCCACTTGGCCTCGTTGTCAGTGCCGAAGACCAGCCGGGCGTTGGCGGGGACGGTCAGCCAGCTGCCGCTCTCGATTTCGGATTCGAGCTGCCCGGCCGACCAGCCGGCATAGCCCAGCACCAGCATGCCCTGCGCCGGGCCCTTGCCCTGTGCCAGTTCATGCAGGATGGAGACGTTGGCGGTGACGGCGATGCCGTCTTTCCGAACGATGCTGTCGCCGCCGGCATAATCGGCGCTGTGCAGCACGAAGCCGCGATTGGATTCCACCGGTCCGCCGAAATGCACCGGCAGCGGCCGCGCCGCGGGCTGCTCCGCGATATGCAACTGCTTGAAAATTTCGTCAATATTCAGGTTCTCGATGGGAGAGTTGATGATGATGCCCATGGCGCCCGCTTCGTTATGGGCGCACATATAAATCACCGAGCGGGCAAAGCAGGATTCCTGGATTGCCGGCGTGGCGATCAGCAGCTGTCCTACGAGGGAGCCGTCCTGTCCGCCAAGCGTTTGTGCCATGCCATCCATCATATGGCCATTATAACGCAACCGCCCTAAAAAACATAGGATTTAAACGGCATCGATCGTCACCGCCGCCGGCGGGCGGGTAACCCATTGCGGCAGCGATGCTTTGAGCGCCGCCGTGCCGGCATGGAACATCAGGCGGCCCGCTTCCGCCTTTTCTGCTTCCGCCACTTTGAGCAGCGCCAGTCCGGTGTTGCCCAGCGACGAGCGCATTTCTCCCGCCTGCACGTCGCCCAGCATGACGGGCGTGCCGGGGAGCGGCAGCATGTCGCCGCCGGCGCGCACGTGATAAATAAAGCGGCGCACCTGGCCGCGATGCTTGCTGCGCGCCGTCACCTCCTGGCCGACGTAGCAGCCCTTGGCGAAATCGACGCCGTGCAGGTCCTCGAATCCAAATTCAAGCAGCAGCGATTTATCGGCGATCATGTCCCGGCTGCCATCCGGCACGCCCAGATCCAGCCGGTGGCGCTCATAGGCCTCGGCATCGGCGCGGCCGGGACCGAGATCGACCGCTTCGCCAATAATGCGCCAGCCAAGCTCCGGCAGCCGGGGATCGGAGAACACCCCGGAATCTTGAATTCCGAATCCTGAATCCCGTTCCCAGGCTGCCGTCACGCTCATCCCCGGCATCGGCTCGAGGTTTATTTTCGAGCGCAGGCGATAGAGCGTCAGGCGCTGGAGGAGATCGGGCAGGCGGGCGCTGCTGACATCGATGAGAATACCATCCGGCCACGGCAGAAGAAAAAAATCATGCAGGAAGCGGCCCTGCGGCGTCAGCATGGCGGCGTAGACGGCGCGGTTCTGCGCCAGTGGTCGCACGTCGTTGCTGACCAGCCCCTGCAGGAAGGCAACAGCCTCCTCGCCGGAGACTTTCAGCAGGCCGCGATCGTCCAGTTGCGCGTAAGGCATTATCCCCAAAGCCCCCATTCCTGTGTGGCGATGGCATAAAGGCCCAGTCCCAGATTGGTCACGCCATGCGCGATCATGCAGCCCACCAGATTCTTCGTTTTCACCAGATACATCCCATACGCCCAGCCGGCGAACGCGGCGGCCGGCCATAGGGATATGGGGTGCATGGCGGCGAAGATCAATGTCGTGATCCAGAATGCCCAGGCGCTATAGGTGCCAAGCGGCACGGAAAGAAAATCATTCCTGATAAGAAAGCGCATTAGAAACGAGCGCCAGACCGTTTCTTCCAAAAACGGCACTACGGTGCTTGCTCCGGCCAGGCGAACAGTCATCGCCAGTAGGGCCATGGCGGGGCTTAGCGTGGCCGGATTAAAGGCTGCGGAGGAATGGGCGCAGCAGAGCGTGTAATTTCCAAGCCATGCCGCGAGTACGGCGAGACCCGCCCAGACGGCGCGCCGATCGAACCGGCCCTCGATCTCCGCCCAGTGACCTTTGAATAATAAAAGGATGACCGGAACCGTAATAATGACCTTGATCGCATAGGTCAGCCATGTCAGCGGGCTGTGCGGCACGGCCGACTGTGCCGCCGATGCCAGCAGCCAGATCAGGAAGGGCGCGAGATAGCGGCAAAAAGGGTTAGACCTGCAAAACGCCAGCATAGACCGGCTGTAGCATGGCCCGTTCGGAGGCGCAAGATGCCCCTAGAGATCCTTTTTTAAATCTTCGGCGGCATGGCTAATCTTCTCCTTATCGGAGAAGATCGCCTCCCTGATGTCCTGAAGCCAGGCTTTCAACCCGGAAATCTTGTTGTTCACCTCGGCCAGCCCCTGTCCGCCTTCGTCTTTGACGTACTGCTCGCGCAGCGCGACGATATGGCCGATATGCTCCTCGATGCGTACAATGGATTGCTCAATGCTCTGAAAGATAGTCATAACTATGCTCCCCGTTAAAGTCATGGGTCATTGGTCATGAGTCATGGAAGAAGACCAGAGACTCGTGACCTATGACTAAAGACCATTCTTTCCTGTCCCGGAAGAGGATAGTGACAAGTCCTTCTGGCTGATGCAGAATGCCGTTCCATGGCCGACGAATCCCGCCCCAATCCCGACGAGCTCCTGAGCCGCATCATGGCCGAGGAGAAGGAAGCGCAGGCCGAGAGCACGCGCGGCAAGCTCAAAATTTTCTTCGGCGCCTGCGCCGGCGTCGGTAAGACTTACGCCATGCTATCCGCCGGCAAGCAGGCGTCGGGCGAAGGAGTCGATGTCGTCATCGGGCTGGTAGAAACGCACGGCCGCGAGGATACCAAGAAGCTGATCGAGGGGCTGCCGCTGCTGCCCAGCCGCGAAATCCAGTACCGCGGCACGCTGCTCAAGGAATTCGATATCGACGCGGCGCTGGCCAGGAAGCCGCAGCTGATCCTGCTCGACGAGCTGGCGCACAGCAATGCGCCCGGCTCGCGCCATCCCAAGCGCTGGCAGGATGTGGAGGAACTGCTGGCGGCTGGCATCAGCGTCTACACCACCATCAACGTGCAGCACTTGGAAAGCCTCAACGACGTGGTGGCGCGCGTCACCGGCGTGTGGGTCAAGGAAACGGTGCCCGACGCCGTGTTCGACAAGGCCGACGAAATCTCACTGGTCGATATTCCCTCCG
>JAGWLJ010000072.1 GCA_028873275.1 Pseudomonadota bacterium | reverse complement strand
ATGCCGCCGGCCAGCGGCGGCGACCTCTATAACGACGAGCAGATCGACGACCTGGTGGACCAGCTGTTCACCGGCGGCCGCCTGACGCACTCGCTGCTCATGCGCGCGCTGTGCATGGGCAATCTCGGACTGTTCGAGGCGGGCGTCGCCCGGCTGGCGCGCGTGCCGCGCGTCAATGCGCGCATCCTGATGATGGATGCCGGCTCGCTGGGATTCGAATCGCTTTACAAGACGGCGGGCATGCCGGAAGGCTTCATGGAGGCGGTGAAGGTCCTGCTGCGCACCAGCCTCGAGGAAAGCGATTACGGCTCCGCCAGGAATACCGATTGCCGCAAGCGCGTGATCGACCGCATTTACGAGGAAGGGCATTATCATCGCGTGGAGAACCTGCAGTACCTGCTGGCGATCATAGGAGGCAAGATTGGCTCGCACGCAAATGTCAATTGAACCGAGCGCGCCGGCCTTTGCGCTGACGGCTGCCGAAGTCCGCAATCTTCTGGAGGACACGACGCCGGCGACGCGCATCGACATGACGCACAAGATCGGCGACGCCTATAGCCGCCAGCTGCTGGGCGACAAGGAAAACCGCATCGCCGAGCAGATCTTCCGCCTGCTGGTGCGCGACACCGAGGTGCGCGTGCGCGCCGCGCTGGCCCAACACGTCAAGGACAGCGACCGCATCCCCCGCGACATCATCATGCCGCTGGCCCGCGACGTCGAGGAAGTGTCGCTGCCGGTGCTGCAGTATTCGGAAGTGCTTACCGATCACGACCTGGTGGAGATTATCGAGGCCACGAAGGAAGTGTCTCGGCGGCTGGCCATCTCGAAGCGCCGCGACGTGTCGGACGTGGTGACGGGCAGACTGCTTGAAGAAAACAACGACGAAATCGTGGCGGCGCTGGTCAGCAACGCCGGCGCGCGCATTTCCGAAAAGGATATGGGCCGCATCGTCGACGCGCACGGCCATAACGGCGCGGTGATGCAGGCGCTGGCGGCGCGACCGCACCTGCCGGTGGCGGTCACCGAGAAGCTGGTGCACGTCGTTTCGGCTTCGCTGGGCGAGACGCTGCGGCAGAAATATAAGCTGCCCGCCGAGCAGATCGAGCCGGAAGTCGAGAAGGTGCGCGAAAGCGAAACGCTGCGGCTGGTGCGCAAGGCGCAATCGCAGCAGGATATCGAGCAGCTGATCGTGCAGCTGATCGCCTTCAATCGCCTGACACCGTCGCTGATCTTAAGCGCATTGTGTCAGGGCGACTTCGCCTTCTTCGAGGCCAGCCTGGCAAAATTATCCAATATCCCGGTGGCCAACGCGCGCGCGCTGATCACCGACCGCGGCGAGCTGGGCTTCCGCGCCATCTACAACAAATCCGGCCTGCCCGACACCATGTTCCCGGCGGTGAAGCTGCTGCTGAAAGTCGTGCGCGAGCTGGACGGCGAGGGCGAGAAGCCCGGCCATTCGCGCTACGCCAACCGCATCGTCGAGCGCATCCTCAAATACGCCGAGGGCGAGCACATCGAGAATTTGTCCTACATCATCGCGCTGGTACGGCGGGCGGGGCAGTAATCAGCGGCTATCTCCGCCACGGCGTAAATGCATTTCGGTTGCAAGCGTCTCTTTTATATGCGATGTCACTTAAGATGCGTTCTTAGCAAATTAACGGATTTCGCTCATGAGTCCCACCAAGATCGCCTGCGTGGCCGATGATTCGCCCAAGGCGCAGGCCGCGCTGAAAGAGATCCGCAAGCATTACCACATCGTGCCGATCACGCGGCGGCGCATGCAGGCGGAGGTGATCGTCGTGCTGGGTGGCGACGGTTTCATGCTGCAGACGCTGCATCAATACATGAAAATGAAGCTGCCGTTTTACGGTCTCAACTGCGGCACGGTCGGCTTCCTGATGAACGAATATTCGCCGGAGGGGCTCCTTGACCGCATCGAGCATGCGCGCGCGGCGACGCTTTATCCGCTGCACATGTATGCGCGCTGCCTGAACGGCAAGGTCAGGCAGGCGCTGGCGTTCAACGAGGTGTCGCTGTTCCGCCAGGGGCGGCAGGCGGCCAAGATCCGCGTCTCGATCGACCATGTCGTGCGGCTCAAGGAGCTGACCTGCGACGGCGTGCTGGTGGCGACGCCGGCCGGCAGCACGGCCTATAATTTCTCGGCCGGCGGCCCGATCATCCCGCTGGGCGCCAATTTAATCGCGCTGACACCGCTGGTGCCGTTCCGCCCCCGCCGCTGGCGCGGCGCGCTGCTGCCGCATAATTCCTCGGTCGGCTTCACCATCCTGGAGCCCAAGAAGCGTCCGGTCAATGCCGTGGCCGATTTCACCGAGATTCATGATGTGACCGAGGTGGTGATCGGCGAACAGCGCAAATCCGGCGTCACCCTGCTGTTCGACCCCGAGCATAATCTCGAGGAGCGGATCATCAAGGAGCAGTTTACCTATTGATCAGCGCGAGGGCGATTCTCCCGCTCTGCGGGCGCTGACTGCCGCGGCGTTTTTTCCCTCAGTCAGTCCCATCTCCGTATGAATCCGGGCCAGCATGCCGGAAAGCTGGTTCTTTTCTCTCTCGTCCATGCCTGCGTCGGAGCGCTGTATCCCGTCGAGGACGGCACGGAGACCTGCAAGCTGTGCAGCTGGCGTACTGGCTTCAGGAAGAGTGAATGCAATAACTTTATCGTGCAGCGTGCGATAGGTTTCAATCTGCGGCGCAGTATCCGAACCGACAATCTGATGCGCAACATCGGCTCGGGCAAGTGCTCGGGCTGCCTTGTCGAGCCGCTCCGGATAGCTTTTGCTTATGCTGTCATAAAGGGCGATGGCGGGAAGCGTTCCGGCGCCGGAGGCGGGGACGTCGACCACCAGATGAAGCGTATGCCATCCCGGCAGCGGCATCGTAAATTCGCGGCGTTCGATACCTTCCAGGGTTTTTCGTTTCTCCGATATTGGCATGATCATCCTCCGGTTTTGTCATAGGGAGCCGATATTGCTTAATAAAATGTAATCCTGTTGTCAAATAGGGAGCCGGGCGGGCGATAAAAACCGCTTCCCTGCGCCAAAAAACTGCGCTAAAGGGGTATCACTTACTGTTATCAATTCAATCTCAAATGGAGTTCAATATATGGCTACCGGTGTCGTTAAATGGTATAACCCCGCGAAACGTTTCGGTTTCATCAAGCCGGATGCGGGTGGAGCGGATGTGTTCGTGCATGCCTCGGCACTGGAAGCGGCGGGCCTCATGGCTCTCGACGAGAATCAGAAAGTCAGCTACGACCTGACCGAAAGCAAGGGCAAGACCTCGGCGGTCAACCTTAAGCTGATCTAGTTTTTTCCTCTCCTTTTGAGGGAGAGGGAGGTTTTTCCTGGGAAAAACCGGGTAAGGAGATTCTTTTCCTTGCCTTCATGCTATTCCTTATAGTATCACCCCCTCCCTAACCCTCCCCCTTCTTAAGGGGGGAGGGGATAAAGGAGCTTATGCAGACCCTACGCAATATCGCCATCATCGCGCACGTCGATCACGGCAAAACCACGCTGATCGACTCCATGCTGAAGCAAAGCGGCACGTTCCGCGCCAACCAGCAGGTGGAAACCTGCGTCATGGATTCCAACGAGCTGGAGCGCGAGCGCGGCATCACCATCCTGGCCAAATGCACGGCGGTGACACGCGGCAACGTCCGCATCAACATCGTCGATACGCCGGGCCACGCCGATTTCGGCGGCGAGGTGGAGCGCGTGCTCTCGATGGTTGACGGCGTGGTGCTGCTGTGCGATGCGGCGGAAGGCCCGCTGCCGCAGACCAAATTCGTGCTGGGCAAGGCGCTGAAGCTGGGCCTGAAGCCCATCGTCATCATCAATAAGATCGACCGTGGCGACGCCCGCCCCGACGCCGTGCATAATGAGGTATTCGATTTGTTCGCAGCGCTCGATGCCAGCGATGAGCAGCTCGATTTTCCGACGCTTTACGCCTCCGGGCGCGACGGCTGGGCGGCGACTTCGCTCGACGCGCCGCGCGAAAATCTCGACCCGCTGTTCGATCTCATCGTGAAGCATGTGCCGGCGCCGGATGTCGATCCCGACGCGGCCTTTGCCATGCTGGCCTCCATCCTCGAATACGATTCCTTCCTCGGCCGCATTCTGACCGGCCGCATTTACAGCGGCACGGCCAAAGTCGGCATGCCGATCAAGGCGATGAATCTCAAGGGCGAGGTGCTGGAGCAGGGCAGGTTAACCAAGCTGTTGGCCTTCGACGGCATCAAGCGCGTGCCGGTGGATCAGGCACAGGCCGGCGACATCATCGCCATCGCCGGTATCGAAAACGCCTCGGTGTCCGATACTATCGGCGATCTGACGCTGCCCGGTCCCGTACCGTCAACGCCGATCGATCCGCCGACGATGGCGATCACCATCAGCGTCAACGATTCGCCCTATGCCGGACAGGAAGGCACGAAAGTCACCTCGCGCATGATCCGCGACAGGCTGTTCAGGGAAGCCGAAGGCAACGTTGCCATCCGTGTCACCGAGGCCGAGTCAAAGGATGCCTTTGAAGTGGCCGGACGCGGCGAATTGCAGCTGGGTGTGCTGATCGAAACCATGCGGCGCGAGGGCTTCGAGCTTTCCGTGTCGCGGCCGCGCGTGCTGTTCAAGGAAGGCGAGCATGGCGAGAAGCTGGAGCCTATCGAAGAAGCGGTGATCGACGTCGATGACGAGCATACCGGCGTCGTCGTAGACAAGATCTCGCAGCGCAAGGGCGAGATGGTCGATATGCGCCCCTCCGGCGGCGGCAAGACGCGCATTATTTTCCACGTGCCGTCGCGTGGGCTGATCGGCTACCAGGGGGAATTCCTGACCGACACGCGCGGCACCGGCATCATCAACCGCCTGTTCCACGGCTACGCGCCTTACAAGGGCGAGATTTCCGGCCGCCGCAACGGCGCGCTGATCTCGACCGATAAAGGTGAAGCGGTGGCCTATGCCATCTGGCAGCTGCAGGATCGCGGCAAGATGTTCATCAACCCGGCTGACAAGGTGTATGAGGGCATGATCGTCGGCGAGCACAGCCGTGACAACGACCTCGAGATCAATGTGCTAAAGGAAAAGCAGCTGACCAACATCCGCACCAAGGCGGCCGACGAAGCCATCCGCCTGATCCCACCGCTGCGTATGACGCTCGAGCAGATGATCTCCTATATCCAGGATGACGAGCTGGTGGAGGTTACGCCCAAGAACCTGCGCCTGCGCAAAACGGCGCTCGACGCCAACGAGCGCAAGAAAATCACGCGGGCCAAAAAGGCGGCGAGCGAATAATACTGCGGTTTATGCTCCGCTAATATTTCTATTTACATCTGTTTACCGGCGCGATAATCCTTTATATACCCAAAAGATAGAGGCGGTTGCTATGCGCCCGATGACGTTATTGATTGCCGCCGGACTCGCCATCCTCGCCGGGTATGTCGCTCTTCAGTTTCCCGCCAGGCCGGACGCCAAATCCGGTACGCTTGCCAGCGTGCCGACGGTGGATGTGCTGGTGGCGCGTACGCCTATTGCCGCCGGCACCGTACTTGACGAATCGATGATCGACCGCCAGCCCTGGCCGCAGCCGCTGGTGACCGAGGGTTTCATCACCGGCAGGGAATCCGATGTGACGGGCAAGGTGACACGCAGCTCTTTCGTGGCGCATGAGCCGCTGATGGCTGCCCGGCTGGCTGGCCGCAACGAGACGGGATTTCTAGCTGCCAGCCTCACGCCGGGCCTGCGCGCCGTCACCATCGCCATCGATGCGGCGCCGGGCGAGTACGGCTATCTCTCTGCCGGCGACCATGTCGATATTCTGTTCATGCACGGCGTGCTGGGCGCGCCGGATGCCGGCAATGCGCGCGCCAAAGAAAAACCCTCGGTGGCCGAAGTGCTGGTGCCGGACGCGCGCGTGCTGGCCGTCGCCACGCGCAGCGCCAAAGATACCCTGCTGTCGTCCTCGCCGGGCGTTACCGTCGAGGTCAGCCAGCCGCAGGCGCAGAAGCTGCGCCTGGCCGAGAAGGTGGGCACGCTGTCGCTGATGCTGCGCGCCGCCGGGGATGCGCAGATGGAGGTGCCGCCGCCGGCGCTGCTGGATCAGCTGACCCAGGCCGAGCAGGCGCAGGGGGAGACGGTGACCGTCGTGCGCGGAGCCAATAACGTTGACAGCGTTCCGCTGGGCAAAGCCGGCGGCTCCCTGCTGGAGCGCGTCGCCATGGCAAGCGGTCGCTAGGATAATCATGCCCGCTGCCTTCCGCCTCTTTCTGGTCGTTGTCGTGCTGCCCTGCACGGCGCTGGCCGACGACATGGAGAGCGCCGTCGTGCCGGTCAATCGCTCGACGCTGGTCGAGCTGCCGATGCCGATGGGCGAGGTCATGGTGGCCAATCCCGATATTGCCGACGTGCATGTCGACAACGCCACGCACCTGATCATCGTCGGCAAGCGCGTCGGCCATACCACCGTGCGGCTTTCCGACAAGCACGGCAAGCCGATCCGGCGCATGGAAGTCGCCGTCACTTACGATCTCCCCGCCATCCGCCATGCTCTCAGGGATTTCATTCCCGGGCAGGCCATCGGCGTGGAAATGGTGGGCAGCGGGATCGCCCTGACCGGGCAGGCTGGCAGCGCCGGTGATGTCGACAAAGCGATCCGCATCGTCAAAGAATTCCTCCATGATGGCGGTGACGTTCCCGGCAGAATGCTGCCGAAGAATACGGATAAGGAGCCGTCGGCAGGGGATACGCCGGAGATTCTCAACCTGCTGCAGGTCAATTCCGGGCAGCAGGTGATGCTGCGCGTGCGCGTGGGCGAGATACAGCGCAGCGCGCTCAAAGAGCTGGGCATCGACCTCAACGTGCTGGAGCGCGGCGCGCAGGGCAATTTGGTGGCGCTGGGCACCGGCGGCGGCATTGCTTCGCTGGTGGCGCCGGGCAGCGCCAGCGTGCCGGCGGTCAATCCCGGCGTCTTCCTGCTGCCGGGCGGCCAGGTGCCGACCGACGTGCAGGGCGTGCTGACCGGCCGCTACCAGCCCAATGGTCCGAACGGCAACACGGTGGCGGGGCTGCTCAAGGCGCTGGAGAGCGACGGGC
>JAGWLJ010000338.1 GCA_028873275.1 Pseudomonadota bacterium | reverse complement strand
ACATCCCTACCAATGTGCCGGTGAAGCGCATCGACCACCACGATGAGATTTACCGCACCGCCAAGGAAAAATACCGTGCCGTTATCAAGGAAATCATGGCGGCGCATGAGCGGGGCCAGCCGGTGCTGGTCGGCACAGTTTCCATTGAAAAATCGGAATATCTCTCGGGGCTGCTCAAGAAAGAAGGAATCCCGCACCAGGTGCTGAACGCACGCTACCACGAGCAGGAAGCCTATATCATCGCACAGGCCGGCCGCCCCGGCGCCGTCACCATCGCCACCAACATGGCCGGCCGCGGCACCGATATCATGCTCGGCGGCAATCCTGAGATGCGGATTGCACAGGAGCCAAACGGCGATGCCGAAAAAATCCGCGCCGAAGTCGCCACACATAAGGAAGATGTCATCAAAGCCGGAGGGCTCTTCGTCATCGGAACCGAACGGCACGAATCGCGGCGCATCGACAACCAATTGCGCGGCCGCTCCGGCCGCCAGGGCGATCCGGGAGCGTCGAAGTTTTTCCTGTCCCTGGAAGACGACCTCATGCGCATCTTCGGATCCGAGCGCATCGACGGCCTCTTGCAGAAGCTCGGCATGAAGGAGGATGAGGCGATTTTCCACCCGTGGATGACGCGGGCCATCGAGCGGGCGCAGCAGAAGGTCGAAGCGCGCAACTACGAGATCCGCAAAAACCTGCTCAAATACGACGACGTGATGAACGACCAGCGCAAGGTCATCTATGAGCAGCGCATCGAGCTGATGGAGGCGCAGGATGTGTCGGAGACCATCGCCGCCATGCGCGAGGAGATCAATCGCGACCTCGTGCAGGTGCATGTGCCGCCAAAATCCTATCCGGATTCCTGGCAAACCGAAGATTTGCAGAAGGAGCTGTTCCGCATTTACGGCCTGCACCTGCCGGCGGTGGAATGGGCCAAAGAGGAAGGCATTGCCGACGAGCAGCTGCTGGAGCGCGTCAACAAATCAACGACGGAGCATTTTGCCACGAAAGATGCGCAGTATGGCGCGCCGCTGATGCGCATGGCCGAGAAGCGCATTTTATTGCAAACGCTCGACCAGCTGTGGAAAGACCATCTGCTGTCGCTTGACCATCTGCGCCAGGGCATCCACCTGCGCTCTTACGGCCAGCGCGACCCGCTCAACGAATACAAGCATGAGGCCTTCGTGCTGTTCGAGCAAATGCTTAATCAGTTGCGCGAGCTGGTGGTCAGCCGGCTGTCGCATCTGGAAATCCACGTCGAGATGCCGGCGGCACCGCCGCCGATGCCGAGGAAAATGGTGGAGAACCGCCAGGCCGAGCCGGGCGCGGCAACACCGAGAGTCGGCCGCAACGAGCCCTGCCCCTGCGGCTCAGGCAAGAAATACAAGCACTGCCACGGCGCGCTGACGTAAATTCGGCCAGCAGCTTTATGCAGGTTTCTCGTTTTTTAGA
>JAGWLJ010000071.1 GCA_028873275.1 Pseudomonadota bacterium | reverse complement strand
ATATGTCTTTGCGCGCATTCTCCATGCTGGCCATAAGCATTTTTTCGATCTCCTCCGGCGGCAACCCATAAGATGGCTTCACATGCACAACGGCTTCGGCGCCGGTGGTTTTTTCCTCGGCGGACACAGTCATCAGCCCATCGGCATCTACCGTGAAGGTAACACGCACGCGGGCGATGCCGGCGGGAAGCGGCGGGATACCGGTGAGCTCAAACCGCGCCAGCGACCGATTATGCGCCACCATCTCGCGCTCGCCCTGCACCACCTGAATCTGCATGCCGGTCTGGCCGTCCTGATAGGTGGTGAATTCCTGCGACACCGAAACGGGAATGGGCGTATTGCGTTGCAACAGCTTCTCGGTCAGCCCGCCCATGGTTTCCAGCCCCAATGACAGGGGGATGACGTCGAGCAGCAGGTTATCGGAGCCATGCGTAAGCCCCTCGGCCTGCAACGCCGCGCCGACGGCAACCACCTCGTCCGGATTGATGTCGGTCAGCGGCGGCTTGCCGAAGAACTTGCCGACCCGCCGATAAACCAGCGGCACGCGCGTCGAGCCGCCGACCATGACCACGCCTTTGACATCGGCGATGGAGAGATCGGCATCGGCCAGCGCCTGTTCGCAGACGGACAGAGTTTTTTCCACATAAGGCGCAATCAGCGCTTCGAAATCCTCGCGGGTCAGCGTAACGGCATGGCCCTGATAAACGATCGCGGCGCTGCCTTTTTCGGTCAATTCATGTTTAGCGTTGCGCGCCAACGACACCAGCGCGCCGACGTCCTCGCCGGCCAGATGCGCTTCGCCGAATCCCGCCTCGGTCAATGCCCAGGCGGCAACGGCCTGATCGAAATCGTCGCCGCCGAGCTGGGTATCGCCTCCGGTGGAAAGCACCTGGAATACGCCTTTTTCCAGCCTGAGCAGGGAAATATCGAAGGTGCCGCCGCCCAGATCGTAAATGGCGTAAATGCCCTCGACGCCTTTGTCGAGCCCGTACGCCAGGGCGGCGGCGGTGGGCTCGTTGATCAGGCGCAGGACTTCCAGCCCGGCCAGCCGTGCCGCGTCCCGGGTGGCGGCGCGGGCGGCGTCGTCGAAATAGGCGGGGACGGTGATGACCGCCTGCGCCACTTCGCGGCCCAGCGCCTGCTCGGCCATGCGTTTCAGGGATTTCAGGATTTCGGCGGAGACTTCGACCGGGCTGACCTCGCGGTCACCGGCTTTGAGACGCTTGTCGGCCTCGTGCATGCGCCGCTTGGCGGAGACGATAACGCCTCTTTCGCCTCTCTCATAGCGCGCCCGCGCCGGGTAGCCCACCTCGATCTCCTTGCCGTAATATACGGCGGATGGCATCAGCGCATGGCCGTGCATGTTGCGGATGACTTCCACACTGCCGCCTTCCGCCGCGGCCACCACCGAATAGGTGGTGCCGAGGTCGATGCCTACCGCTGCCTGGCTGTGTGGCAGGGGCGTTTCACCGGGCTCGTGGATTTGCAGAAGATTCATCAGCGGCCGGCAGCAATAGTTGTGGAGGCGGCAGGCCATTTATCCAAACGCAGATGCCGCTCGGCGCAAATTTCTTTTGTCAGCCTTTTGATCTTTGCCAGTATTGTCCTGGGGCTTTGCTCCTCTTCAGGCAGAGCAGACAGTTCTTTTTCCAATTCTTTCAGAAGAATATCCGGTTTAAATGGCACGTGAACGGCGCCTGCAGATATGGCCTGATTCTCCAGGCCTTCGCGGGCAGGAATAATGCGGATATCGTAGCGGGCCCCCTGATGTGCCCACGTCTCGCTGTCATAAGATGAGCGCAAAGGGCCATTGATAATTACAGTGGCGTGGGGAGTTTTGATTTCGTTATTTTTTTTACGAACCATGGTTCTTCCTATCGGTTATGATTTTCGAAGGTTTACGAGATATCCCAGCCGCAGGGTTTCCTGCGCCATCTGGGGAAACGCTTTCGCCTGGTAATGATTGCCGATGGCGGCGATGGAGGCGGCAATCATTTTTTCCAGCTTTTCTTTCGGCGGCGGTTCTTCCCTCAGCTCCATGGCCTCGACCAGTATTTCCTGCGACGGCTTGACGCTGTCCGCCTCCGTGCCTACCGCAATTCCCTGCAAATGCAATAGGTATTGCGCGCGCTTGAGCGGGTCTTTCAGCGTGTCATAAGCCTTGTTGATGTCGGCGGAATGCTGCAGCGCGGCCGTGCGCTCGGAGGGCGGTTTGCCCACGAAGCGATCGGGATGATATTGCCGCTGGGCGGTGAAATAGGCGGATTCGAGGGCGGAAAGATCGAGATCGAAGGTGGGCGGGAGATTGAGGAGGGTGAAGTAATGCATACGTTATCCCCGCGAAGGCGGGGATCCAGCGAATAGACTCCCGCCTTCGCGGGAGTGACGAGTGTACTCACACATGAAAACTTTCCCCGCAGCCGCAGCGGCCTTTTTCGTTGGGGTTGCGGAAGATAAAGCCGCTTTTGAGCTTTTCCTCGACGTAATCCATCTCGGTGCCGATCAGGAACATCACCGCCTTGGGATCGATCAGCACCTTGATGCCATCTTTTTCCACCACCTCATCGAATTTGCTGGCTTCGTCGGCGTATTCGATGGTGTAGGACAGGCCCGAGCAGCCGCGCGTGCGCACGCCGATCTTGATGCCGGCCGAGGGCTTGCCGCGCTTGTCGAGCAATTGGTGGATGCGGCTTAAGGCCGCATCGGAGATGGAAAGAATGGGCGCTGCCATAATGCAAATCAGTTAGGCGGCGTTCTGGTCCGCCTTGCCGTGTTTTTTCTTGTAATCCGCAATCGCCGCCTTGATGGCGTCCTCGGCCAGTACGGAGCAATGGATCTTGACCGGCGGCAGCGACAAGTGCTGGGCAATTTCGGTATTCCTGATCGCCTGCGCCTCGTCGAGCGTCTTGCCCTTGACCCATTCGGTGACGAGCGAGCTGGAGGCGATGGCCGAGCCGCAGCCGAAGGTCTTGAACTTGGCGTCCTCGATGACCCCTTCGGCGCTTACCTTGATCTGCAGTTTCATCACGTCGCCGCAGGCGGGCGCGCCGACCAGGCCGGTGCCGACATCGGCATCGTCCTTATCCATCGACCCGACATTGCGGGGATGTTCATAATGATCGATGACTTTTTCAGAATAGGCCATAATGTATATTTATCCTCGACCGCGGTCGTTGGAACGCGCCGGCTTGTGCGCAGCCGCTTCTTTTATAATCTCTAACACTAATTGCTGCTGCTCTGGAAAAGACAGATTCTGCCCGCTATTGGCTTTTTCATCTATAATACGATCGAGATTGGATTTACCCAGAACCTCTTCCAGCGCTTTAAATATATCGCCGGCAGTCAGGGTGACCTGAAGGTCGTTGCGAGGACTCGTCCCTTCCGCAGTCTGTTTAGCCTGGCTGCTATCAACCATAGCGGCCCATTTTCTACTGTTTGGAGCATCTTCTTCCGTAAGGAACATGTCACGTCTTTCTAATATTTTTCCTAATTTCATTGTAAATTAATGTCCAGCCCACTCGATTTTGGAGATGTCGATGCCGTCCTGGGCCATTTCCCAGAGAGGACTCATCTCACGCAGGCGGGATATGCTATTCTTTATTAATTCTATCGCGTAGTCAATTTCTTCCTCGGTTGTAAAACGCCCGAAACCGAAGCGGATCGAGGTGTGCGCCAGGTCTTCGCCGACGCCCAAGGCCCTGAGAACATAAGACGGCTCCAGCGAGGCCGAAGTGCAGGCCGAACCGCTGGAAACCGCCAGGTCTTTCAGCGCCATGATCATCGACTCGCCCTCGACATAGGCAAAGCTCAGATTGATGTTGCCCGGCCAGCGCCGCTCGCGGTCGCCGTTGAGATAGACATCCTTCACCCTGTCTAAAATCTCAGCGAGGAATGTGTTGTAGAGCTTGCGGGCATGCTCGGCATCGCGCCCCATTTCGGCCTTGGCAATGGCAGCCGCTTCGCCCAGGCCGACGACCAGCGGGGTGGCCAGCGTGCCGGAGCGGAAGCCGCGCTCCTGCCCGCCGCCGGAGAAAATCGCCTCCAGGCGCACGCGCGGGCGGCGGCGGACATACAGCGCGCCGATGCCCTTGGGGCCGTAAATCTTGTGGCCGGAAATGCTCATCAGGTCGATATTCATTGCCTCGACGTCGAGCGGAATCTTGCCGAAACCCTGGGCCGCATCGGTGTGGAAAAATACGCCGCGTTCGCGGCAGATTTTTCCGATCTCGGCCAGCGGCTGGATGACGCCGATCTCATTATTGACCGCCATCACCGACACCAGCACGGTAGAATCCTTGATAGTGGCGCGCAGCTGGTCAAGGTCAATCAGGCCATTCTTCTGCACCGGCAGGTAGGTGATCTCGAAGCCTTCCTGCTCCAGATGGCGGCAGGAATCCAGCACGCATTTATGCTCGGTCAGCGGGGTGATGATGTGGTTTTTTTTGCCCTTGTTGAAACGCGCCACGCCCTTGATGGCGAGATTGTTCGATTCAGTGGCGCCGGAGGTGAAGACGATTTCCTTCTCCGTGGCGTTGATGAGAGCGGCGATCTGCTCGCGAGCGAGGTCGGTGGCCGCTTCGGATTCCCAGCCATAGGCATGGCTGCGCGAATGGGGGTTGCCGAATTTCTCGGTAAACCACGGCAGCATTTTCTCCAGCACGCGCGGATCGACCGGCGTGGTGGCCTGATAATCAAGGTAAATCGGTAACTTAATATTTCCTGCGGTCATAACGTTCATGGGAGACGCTCGATACGAGCTTAATATAATATACCTTACTGATTTAATCAACTATTGGAAAGCAGCCATACCTAGCCTATTTTCCGGGGGTATTCAATAGGCAAAGCGGAAAGCGGATGGCAGGTAATAGCGCAGGATATCATCGAAATCGCCCGAGGGAGGCGACTGGACGAAGATGTTATCGAAGAGCATGGGCGTGCCGTCGCTGCGGCAATGGCAATTTTGCAGCTCGCCGGCGTTCATGGAGCCGGAGGATTTGACGGTGCCGTCCAGCCGGTAGGCGCCATGGCCGTCGGGGCCGAAGCTCATCAGCAGGGCGACGGCCGAGGAGGTGCGGATATGACTGCCCAAATCCCTGACGGTGATGCTGCCGGTGCTGACTGCGGGCCCCGCGGCGGTCATGCGCTTATCGACCACGTAGAGAAAGCGATCACCCCAGGGATCGAGCGCGTATTCGTCCGGCAGGCCGAGCGTTCTGACCGGAATGCCGCCGCCTGCGGTATTGGCGCCGTCGTTGAACTTTGCCGCCGGAGTGTCGCCCGTGCAGGCGCCGGGTGCGGCGGCTTCGACGCCGAAATATTGGTTGGTGACCGGACTGGCGAGATCGGAAGGGCAGGGGACCCGGCCGTTGGCCCGGGCAAAATCGCGCAGGCTGGTTTCGATGGCGTCCAGCTTTGCCTGCGCTTCGGCCTGCTGCAAACGGCCCATGTTTTTTTGCAGGGCGGAAAGAAAAAGGCCGGTCAGCAATGACAGGACCGCCAGCGCGATGGCCAGCTCCAGCAGCGTGAACCCGGTTCTGTTTCCGCTTCTCATATGGCCGAAACTATGGCGACAAGCCATTAAAAACAGATTAATGCCGCGGCGCGCATTACTCCTTTGCTTTGCCGCAAAAGCCGTTATACAAAAACGCCTATGGACGCACCTTCCGATCACCTGGCTAAAAAATTCCTCTACCGCAGGGATGAATTCATCGCCGCTCTCGGCAACCCGGATTTCTATATCGAGGTGACGCTGATCGGCATCGCGCTGGCGCTGGCTTTCATTATGGCCATATTGATCCGCCGGCGATTCGTTGCGCATCTCAAAGCGCATCCGCCCAAGCGCATCGATGCGGAATTCATCACCCGGCCGCTGCTCCTGCTTGGGCCGCTGCTGGCCTTGCTTTACCTGAGCGTTATCAAGCCGCTGGCGGAGGAGTATTCCTCGACCGGCGGCGACTGGACGGACGCCACCATCCAGCTCTGCATCGCCTGGCTGATCGCCAAAGCGGTGCTGTTGATCGTGCGTTCGCGGCCGGTGGCCTGGTTTATCGCCATCGTGGTGATGATCGTCGGCGTGCTGCGCGCCACCGGGTTTATCCATTCCACCGTCGTCTATCTCAAATCCATGGGATTCGACATCGGCCAGTACCATATCTCCATGCTCAATCTGGTGCATGGCGTGGTCATCCTGGTGGTGGTGTTCTGGATCGCCGGCGCGTTGTCGCGCACCCTCGAAAGCTATCTGCGCCGAAGCTCCGCGCTGAGCTATAACGCCCGTGAGCTGGTGCTGAAATTTTTCCGCATCTTTCTTTATTTCCTAGCCATTATGATTACCCTGTCGGCGCTGGGCGTCGACCTGACGGCGTTTGCCGTGTTCGGCGGCGCGCTGGGCGTCGGCATCGGCCTCGGCCTGCAGAAGATCACCGCCAATTTCGTCAGCGGCATTACCCTGCTGATGGAAAAATCCATTCGCATTGGCGACATGCTTGAAATCGGCGGGCAGACCGGCTGGGTGCGCCAGCTTAACATGCGCTATACACTGCTCGAAACGCCCGATGGGCGCGAGGTGCTGATTCCAAACGAGGAGCTGATGTCCACCCGCGTCATTAACTGGACGCACAGCAGCAATCATGCCCGCATCGAGATCAAGGTCAATGTCAGCTATGCCAGCGATCCGGCCAAGGTGCGCGAGCTGATGACGCAGGCGGCGCGGGAACATAAATTATGCCTGAAAGACCCGGCGCCCAACTGCTACCTGCGCGAATTCGGCGAAAACGCCATGCAGTTCCAGCTGTTTTTCTGGATCGCCGATGTGCAGGAAGGCCGCCTCGGACCGCAAAGCGACGTCATGATCTCCATTCTCGATAAGTTCCGCAAGGGCGGCATCGCCATTCCCTGCCCGGCGGCGGCCAACAAGCCGGAGAATCTGTAGAACCTAGTGCCGGCCGCGGCCGTTGCTTGGCCTAATGACAGAGCGGGAGAGTTGGCGAGACGCCATATCATTGTCATTGCTGATATCGGCAGGCGCAATTTCTTCTGCGAATTTATTCCTGTGATTGTATTCAAAGATCGTTCTCCTGAGTTCATGGTCCAGTAGTTCTTTGATGATGGGCAGGTTGATATCTTTTGGGAGATTGTGCTCACCGATATGCCATTGCTGATA
>JAGWLJ010000070.1 GCA_028873275.1 Pseudomonadota bacterium | reverse complement strand
GTAGGTTAAGGCTATACTCCCTTCTCTACTATTGCAACTGCCACAGAATGGAAATATGACCCTCGCTATTGATCCTGAAAACTTTAAGCTAAAGTCTGTCCGGGACCCAAAAGATATTGCCGCTGATATTCTGGACTTTCCCTTGGATAAATCCCCTATAGCATCATTTGACCGCAGCCAGCGTTATATGCCGCAATGGATGTTTTCCGAAAGAATGTCTGATATTATTCAAGGCAAAAAAGCTATCGAGTACAAACCGGATTCTGATGCGATGGCTAGGCAGACGGAACTTTTACGAGTGTTAGAAGCCATAGGCTTGAAAATACGTATATCTGAAACTAGCGAAGATAAAGATGACAATGTAGATCTAATTTATAAAAATAGAAAATTACTAGAAGGATTAAGAGCTTTAAGAAAAGGGGATCCATTATCAACTTCACAGAAATTGGCTATGCGGCGTTCGTTGCAAGTGATCGAAGCCATGGCACAGATGGATGACTCCTTTGCATACTATGAAAAAGAGGCTATGGATCCGAATGGCTTCTGGCAGCAATTACAAAAGAAAGTACGGGAACATTATGGAAAACCCGTGGATTCTAATTTTATAGAGCAGGACTGTGTCCAACTATATGCAAGTCATCTGGCTCATACAGTTGCTGCCTACAATCTAAGACAAGGCATTAAACCTCTCTTCCACGAGCTTGCCGTATCACTCAGCATCAAGCTTGATGCAGGCCCGGCCTTGGGCAAAAAATAACTCTGTCATTGCGAGCACAGAAGCAATCACATTCTCTACAAATTTCCCTTGCATTCTGACCCTCCGTATGGGAGGAAAGCAGTTCATCGTTTCAAATCATAAACTTATGTTGCGTTGCAGCAATTTTAATCCTGTGGGCCGCGTAGCGGCAGCACAGGATCAACGGGGACAGATCCTGTGCCTCGCCTGCGGCTCGCACAGGATATAAAAATGACCAAAGAAAAAGATCCCATCACCGACCAGGAAGCCCTTGCTTATCACTTCGAAGGCAAGCCCGGCAAGCTCTCGATCCTCCCCACCAAGCCGCTGATGACGCAGCGCGATTTGAGCCTCGGCTATTCGCCGGGCGTCGCCGTGCCGTGCCTGGAGATCCACAAGGATCCGGCCAAGGCGTATGATTACACAGCGCGCGGCAACTTCGTCGCCGTCATCTCCAACGGCACGGCCGTGCTGGGGCTGGGCAATCTCGGTGCGCTGGCCAGCAAGCCGGTAATGGAAGGCAAGGCCATTCTTTTCAAGCGCTTCGCCGATATCGACGCCATCGACATCGAGGTCGACACCCGCGACGTCGACCAGTTCGTCGACTGCGTGCGCCTGCTCGGCCCATCCTGGGGTGGCATCAACCTCGAGGACATCGCCGCGCCCGAATGCTTCATCATCGAGCAGCGCCTGCGTGAGATCATGGATATCCCGGTATTCCACGACGACCAGCATGGCACCGCCATCATTACCGCCGCCGGGCTGATCAACGCCGCGCATCTCACCGGCCGTAAATTCAAGGATATCAAGGTCGTCGTGTTGGGAGCCGGCTCAGCCGGCATCGCCTGCCTGGAATTGATCAAGCGCATGGGCGTAAAGCATGAAAACGCCCTGCTGGTCGATAAAACCGGCGTCATCTACGAAGGCCGCACCGAAGGCATGAACCAGTGGAAGTCCGCCCACGCCGTCAAGACCAAGAAGCGCACCCTCGCCGAAGCCATGGAAGGCGCCGACATGTTCATGGGCCTGTCCTCCAAGAACGCCGTGACGAAAGAAATGGTCAGGTCGATGGCGCGTAGCCCCATCATCTTCGCCATGGCTAACCCCGATCCCGAAATCACGCCGGAGGAAGTGCGCGAAGTGCGCCAGGACGCCATCATCGCCACCGGCCGCTCGGACTATCCTAACCAGGTCAATAACGTCATGGGCTTCCCCTATATCTTCCGCGGCGCGCTTGACTGCCGCGCCTCGCAGATCAACGAGGAGATGAAAATCGCCGCCGCCGAGGCCATCGCCGCGCTGGCGCGCGAGGACGTGCCGGAGGAAGTCAGTGCCGCCTATGCCGGCCGGCAGATGGAATACGGCCCCGACTACATCATCCCGGCGCCCTTCGACCCGCGCCTGATGACCACCGTTCCCGTCGCCGTGGCGCAGGCCGCCATGGCTACCGGCGTGGCGCGCAAGCCCATCACCGACATCGCCGGCTATAAAAAAGTGCTGGCCGCCCGCCGCGACCCCACCGCCAATTCGATGCAGCACATCTTCGACAAAGTGCGCGAAAACCCGCAGCGCATGATCTTCGCCGAAGGCGAGGAAGAGAAAATCATCCGCTGCGCCGTGCAGTGGCGCGATAACGGTTATGGCAAGCCGATTCTGGTCGGCCGCGTCGAGCGCATCCGGGAATTGATGAAAAAGATGTGCGTACACGAATACCAGAACATCGAGATCGCCAATGCCGCCGTCAGCGAGCATGTCGATGCCTATATCGACCATCTTTATCCGCGCCTGCAGCGTCAGGGTTATCTCTACCGCGACGTGGCGCGCATGGTGAAGAACGACCGCAACATCTTCGCCTCCTGCATGCTGGCACTCGGGCACGGCGACGCGCTGATCACCGGCATCACGCGCAACTACACCGTATCGCTCGAGAACATCTGCCGCGTCATCGATACACGGTCGGACGAATTCCTGTTCGGCGTCACCATCATCGTCGCCAAGGGCAGGACGCTGTTTTGCGCCGACACCACGGTGCAGGAACTGCCGACGCCGGAGCAGCTGGCGCAGATCGCCATCAAGACCGCGCATGGCGCCCGCCGCCTGGGCCATGAGCCGCGCGTGGCGCTGCTCTCCTACTCCACTTTCGGCAACCCCAAGCGCGAAAAATCCGAGCGCATCCGCGATGCGGTCAAGGCGCTGGAAGCGCTGAACCCCGATTTCGAGTTCGACGGCGAAATGGCTGCCAACGTCGCGCTCAACAAGGAAATGATGAGCCTGTACCCATTCTGCCGCCTGTCCGGCCCGGCCAATGTGCTGGTCATGCCGGCGCTGCACTCGGCGCACATCTCCTCGCATCTGCTGCAGGAGCTGGGCGACGGCGTCACCATCGGCCCGGTAACGATGGGGCTCACCAAGCCGGCGCAGATCGTGCAGATGAACGCCAGCATCTCGGAGATCATGAACCTGGCCGCCATCGCCGCCATGCATGCCATTAACGAGCAGGAATCGAAAGTGGCGAAGCTGCCAAGGGGTAGAAAGGCTAAGGGGTAGCTATTCCGCCGACACTAACCGGGCAGCCATAGTCAATCCCGCCGCCCATAACGCCGCCAGCCACAGGCTGTGCAGTCCGAAAAAATGGAACAGCGCTGCGCCGGCCGCTCCGCCGGCAATCAGGCCCGACCATAAGAACAGATACGGCCGCCACGGCGCATGCCTGCCCATGAACGTCAGGGCCAGCCGCTGCCCCAGCTTGGCCAGCGAGCCGGTCATATAGGTCACGCCCAGCATCGTGTTGCCGTCGCCGCGCAGGGTGGAGTTTTCCGCGCCCATTGCCAGCGTCATCAGCAGCATGGCCGGCAATGCCAGGTCAAGGCCATGGCATGCCGCCGCCAGAGCCAGCAGCAGAGTCACCAGCAGAAGCACCGCTCGTACCTGAATCGCCGGCTTGGCCAGATGATGCGCCACCGCGCCTAATCCGGCGCCGGTGACAAAACTGCCGATGATCATGACAGGCAGAAAAATGCTCTGCCGGCTGCCGGTGACAAAATTGACAGCCAGCCGCGTCGAATTGCCGCTCATGAAGGAGACAAAATAGCCGCCGAGCTCTAAAAACCCGATGGCATCGACATAGCCGGCCAAAGCCGACAGGCACAGTGCAAAAAAAAGGACATTCCGGTTCAGCGTATGCATCAGAAATCCTGCTTCCGTACGCGGTATTGCACCGAAATGAGCGCCGCTTTGAGAAAACGCAGCGACCATAGGGTGCCAATGACTACGAACGGCCCCCAGATCACTGCGTGCAGCCAGAACGGCGGCTCGTACCGGATCTCGACAATCGTCGCCCCGACCGCCGCCAGCGTGCCGATAATGAGGATCGCGAAGAACGCCGGCCCGTCGCCCTGCTCATGCCCGGCAAACGACAGCCCGCATTCGCCGCAGCGCTCGGCTACCGTCAGCAATCCCTTGAACAACTTCCCCTTGCCGCAGCGCGGGCAGCGGAAGAGGGAACGGCTCAATGCGCCGACACCTTGAAGCCGCCCTTAAGCAGCGTGCGCATGCCCCAGTAGCCGCCGGCCAGAACCGCTACAACGAAGGCGATCAGCAGGTTGGTGCCGGTGAACACCGCCTCGAAAACGGGCATCAGCCGGTTGGCCATGTTGTTGTAGATGAACACGAACAGGAACAGCCAGACGACGTCGACGAAATGCCAGTACCAGGCGGCGAACTCGAACCCCAGATGGTGCTGCGGGCTGAACTGGCCTTTATAGGCGCGTGCCAGGCAGACCGACAGGAAAATCGTGCCGACCAGCACATGGAAGCCGTGAAAGCCGGTGGCCATGAAGAAGGTTGATGCATAAATGCCGTCGCGGAATCCGAAAGCGGCGTGCGTATATTCAAACGCCTGGCAGAGCGTGAAGGTCACGCCCAGGATGACGGTCAGCCACAGCGACTGGATCAGCTCCTTGCGGTTGCCCTGCAACAGGGCGTAATGCGCCCAGGTGACGGTGGTGCCGGAGAGCAGCAGGATCAGCGTATTGAGGAACGGCAGGTGGAACGGGTCGAACGGATGGATGCTCTTGGGCGGCCATACGCCCGGCTGAATGCCCCAGGTTTCGGCCAACGGTAATTTCGGCAGCGTGCTGGCGTTGAAGAAAGCCCAGAAAAAGGCGGCGAAGAACAGCACTTCCGATACGATGAACAGCGCCATGCCGGCGCGCAGGCCGCGGCGCACCGCCGGCGTATGCGCATGATCGACGCGCGCTTCGTGCACCACGTCGCGCCACCAGACATACATAGTGTAAAGGATCATGAAAAATCCGAGCGCCATTAGCACAACGCCGCCGCTCTTCTGATGCATGAACATAGCGGTGCCGAGCGTGGTCGACAGCAGCGCTCCCGCCGCCAGGGCCGGCCACGGGCTGGGATTGACGAGGTGATAAGGATGGGTCTGATTAGACATGGCAGCTCCGTTAGTGGCTAGTGGCCAGCACTCAGTGACCAGTATAGCTTCTGGCCACTGGTCACCGGCCAGTTTTTACAGAAAAAAACGTATAACTCAACGTAATTGTTTTGAGATCGTTCATGTTGGGATCGGCCATGATGGACGGGTCGATATAAAAAGACACCGGCATATCCACCCGCTGGCCCGGCGCCAGCGTCTGCTCCTTGAAGCAGAAGCATTCGATCTTGACGAAATAGCCGCCCGCCGCCAGCGGCAAGATGTTATAAACGGCGCGGCCGGTAATCGGCTTGTCGGAGCGGTTATAAGCGTTGAAGAAGGCCAGCGTCTGCTGGCCCACGCGCACACGCACGCTCTTTTCCTCCGGCGCGAACTGCCATGGCAGTGCCGGATCGGTATCGGCATTGAAATCGACGGTGATGACCCGGTCGAGCGTTCTGCCCGGCGCGTGGCTGGCGGTTACCGGCGTGCCGCCGAAGCCAGTGGCTGCGCAGAAAATCCGGTAGAGCGGCACGGAAGCATAGGCAAGAAGCAGCATGCCGAGCACGAGAGCGGCGAGATTGAGGGCGAGCGATAAATTGGATTTAGGCATTAGGGATTAGGCACTAGAATTACCAATCCTTAATGCCCAATCCCTAATCCCTACCTGCTAAGCCGCATCAACGTAATCGCGAACAGCAGAATAATCAACCCCGCCAGCACCGCCAGCAGCGCCAGGTTCTTGCGCTTCTGGCGCTGATGCAGGTCGCTTTCAGGCAAGAGAATCCTAGGACTGGCTTTCCGTCTTGTTGCGGCGTACGAAATCCAGCACCAGCAGCAGGAAGATGGTGAACAGGCTGCCCAGAATAAAGCTCGCGCCCATCAGGTAAATCGTGTTCTGGGTAATATCCAGCAGCACCTGCGTATTTCCGGAATTCAAATGTTTTTCCATGTTATTACTCCCTTTACTCTCACTTCCAGAGATGGATCCAGTGATCCACCATCAGGGCAGTGAATAACATAAAAAGATAATAAATGGAAAAGGCAAATGTGCGGCGCGGCCAGGTATCTGTTTGATCATACAAAACTTTGTAAACATGGTGCAGGAATACCACAGCCAGAATAGCGGCGGCGGCGGCATAGATCATGCCCGCCATTTTGAGCGCCGGCAGCAGCAGCGTCACCAGCGCCAGGATCCAGGTATAGGCGACCATCTGGCGTTTGGTGCTCGCAGGGCCGGCCACCACCGGCATCATCGGCACGTTGGCTTTCGCATAGTCGCCGTTTTTATAGAGCGCCAGCGCCCAGAAATGTGGCGGCGTCCACAGGAAGATAATGGCAAAGAGCAGCGCCGCCTCAAGCGATACATTCCCCGTCACCGCCGCCCAGCCGATCATGGGCGGAAAAGCCCCCGCCGCGCCGCCGATGACGATATTCTGTGGCGTGCGCCGCTTGAGCCACATAGTGTAAATTACGACATAGAAGAAAATGGCAAAGGCGAGGATCGCCGCCGCCATCCAGTTAAGCGCCAGCCCCATCAGCATCACCGCCCCCGCCGCCAGGAACAGCCCGAAGGCCAGCGCGTCATCCGGCGCAATGCGCCCGGCCGGCACGGGGCGTTTGGCCGTGCGCTTCATGATCGCGTCGATATCGCGGTCATACCACATGTTCATCGCCGCCCCGGCGCCCGAGGCGAGCGCGATGCAAAACAGGGTCAGGCATTGCTGAAACGCATTGATATGCCCCGGCGCTACCAGCATTCCGGCCAATCCCGTAAACACGACGAGCGACATCACGCCGGGCTTGAGGAGGGTGATGTAGTCGCGGACGGTGGATTCAAGAATTCGAGAATCTGATGTGCTAATAGTGATAGCAGTGTTCATGTTATCTCCTTCTCGGAGAAATTTGCATAGATTGAATCTTCTTTGCTTGATTAGCAATATCTTCGATTATTGTACGCAATTGAGTACCCGCTGTTGCATCACCTAATGTATTTTCCATA
>JAGWLJ010000337.1 GCA_028873275.1 Pseudomonadota bacterium | reverse complement strand
GCAGCGACACGTCCGATTCCACTACCCGGTCTTCGGGCTGATAGGCATGCACCACCAGCGGCCAGCCCACCACGATGCCGCCATGCGCAAACGAGCGGCCAATTTTCCACACCACGATATCGCCCGGCTGCGGCTCCTTAACTTCAATGCCGCGCTCCAGCAGGAAGCCGAGATTGCGTTCATCATCGCGGTGCAAATGCCATTGCGGGGAATACGGGCGCGGATCGAAGGGCGGCACCACGCCGGTATCGACATACACCCGCACCAAGAGCATGCCGCAATCCACGCCTGCGCCCAGCACATCGCCCAGGTGATGATAAGGCGTGCCTATCCAGCGCCGGGCTTCTGCAACCACGGCGGCGCGTTGTTCGGTTTCATTCATGGATCAAATGCCTTTAATACATGGCCAGCTCAGGCGGCGGCACGAAGGGAAATCCCCGGAAATTGGCGAGGTTGTTGAATCGGTTTTGGCAAGTGGCCATCGTCTTGTCGCAGCCCTTGTAAACTACGAAGCTATCGCCAGCTGCGGGCAGATAATCGAGCGGGCGCGACAGTGTGAGGCCTGAAGTGGTGGATGTCTGCACCGTGCGCGACACGCCGACATTAGCGCCGCTTTCAAAGGTAACGGTGCCTTGGTCGTAGGTGTCCGCTGCCGATCCTGACCATGGAATAAAACCCAGCGTCGGGCTTGCGCCCACCGTGCCGGATGCACCATTGGCGGCTTTGTTCATCGTGCAAAGCCCATCGTAAAGTGTATTGAGGCAGCACGGTTGCCAGATGTCGCGCGGCATATCCACCGCCAGCTTATTGAGCATGGATTTCACGGTCATTTTGCAACTTAAGCGGCCGATATTATCGACCGTGGCCACCAGCCCATGGAAAACCGTCACCGCCTCGCCGCCGATCACCGTGCCGCCCGGCGCGGTTAGCACCGCCCGCGCGCGGTCGATGGTAGCGCCATCAAATCTTCCTTCGCGCACCGCTATCGGCCATGGCAAGCTGGCGATGGTGGATGTGGGCTTGAAGGAAATATCAACGGATTGTTCATCAATATCGACGCCGCAGGTTTGTTTCAGTTTCAGGCCATCGACCAGAATATCACCGGCGAAAAACACCAACGGCGGATTGCCCGGCACCGGAATCGACACGTTATATTGCGCATTCGTATAGCGCGCGACCGTGCTATCTGCGAGTGTGATGGTGAAGCAATCGGCAAAGGCCAAGTCCCGGCTGTTTTGCAGCGCGGTGATGACAGCGGAGGGAGCGGATTTCATGGCAGTACCGACATCAGTTTGACTTCGTGGAGCGTCCACAGATTCGCCATGAATTCCTCGAAATCCTGCGTGTCGGCGGCAAACCGGCAGACGAAGTAATAACGGAAAGTGGCAGTGATCTGACTGCCATTGGCGGGCGCCGTATTGAAAGTAAGAAGGTTCGGCGTGGCGTAGGCATAGCTCATGGGGTCT
>JAGWLJ010000069.1 GCA_028873275.1 Pseudomonadota bacterium | reverse complement strand
ACCATGAACTGCTTGACTATTTACACGAGAAACTGCCTACCTGCGCCCTGGCGGTCATTGATCTCGGCGGGATGCGATGGAGCGATGTCCGGCAGGCGGCGGGCACCCTGCTGGCGCTGGTGACGCCGAAAATGCTGGAAGCGGCGGAAGCGGATTGATATAAAACTCTCGAACATTGGGACATTCTATGCAAACCATCCGAATACTGAGTGTTGTCGCCGTGCTTCTGGCTCTCGTCGCCTGCGGCGATAAGGATGAGGACAAGGTCAAGCCGCCGGAAAGCGCCGAGAAGCTCTATAACGAGGCGCTGGATAAGTTCTCGCATCACAACTACAAGGATGCCGTCAAGGACTTCGAGGAAGTCGAGCGCCAGCACCCGTCCTCGCAGTGGGCGACCAACGCGCAGATCATGTCGGCCTATTCGAGCTACCAGGCAGAGGATTACGATACTGCCATTGGCACGCTGCAACGCTTCGTCAAGCTCTATCCCAATAACGAATCCACGCCCTACGCCTATTACATGATCGCGCTGTGCTACTACGAGCAGATCAACGATGTCGGCCGCGACCAGAAGATCACTGAGCAGTCCATGCAGGCGCTGCGCGAGGTCATCCGCCGCTTTCCCGACAGCCAGTATGCCCGCGACGCCAAAATCAAGCTCGACCTCACCACCGACCACATGGCCGGCAAGGAGATGGAGATCGGCCGCTATTACCTGCGGCATGACGATTATATCGCCGCCATCAACCGCTTCCGCACCGTCGTCGAGAATTATCAGACCACCACGCACGTGCCGGAGGCCCTGCACCGACTGGTCGAATGCTATCTCAGGCTGGGCGTGACGGAAGAGGCCAAGCGCTACGCCGCCGTGCTGGGGGCGAATTATCCCGCCAGCCGCTGGTACCGCGATTCCTATAAGCTGATGAGCAAATTCGGCGGGCTTTCGGTGCCTGCAGCCGCTGCAACGGACGCGGCGCTGGCTCCTGCCGCCGATACGAAACAGGAGCATGCCGAAGAATTATCGGTGCCGCCTGCGGCAAAGACCTCATGGTGGGATCACCTGATTCCGTGAGTTGGTATGCTCACCCGCCTCTCCATCCGTAACATCGTCCTGATCGAAGGAGCCGAGATCGATTTTCGGCGAGGGCTAAGCGTGCTTTCCGGAGAAACGGGCGCGGGAAAATCGATTCTGCTCGACGCGTTGGGGCTGGCGCTGGGCGCACGCGCCGACAGTGGGCTCGTGCGCCAGGGCGAGGAGCAGGGCATGGTCGCCGCCGAGTTCTATATCGTCGCCAATGCGCCGGCCAGAGAGGTGCTGAAAGAGCTGGAGATCGAGGAGGCAGACACGCTGATTATCCGCCGAAGCCTCAACGCCGATGGAAAAACACGCTGCCTCGTCAACGATCAGCCGGTGACGGTAGCGGGATTACGGAGGCTTGGCGAAACGCTGGTCGAAGTGCATGGCCAGCATGACCAGCGCACCCTGCAGGATAGCGGCCTGCACCGCGTTCTGCTCGATGAATACGGCAGGCTTTCCGCACGCCGCGAAGAGGTGACGTCGGTGTGGCGGCAGTGGCGCGAATGCGTGAAATCGCTGGAAGCGCTCAAGGCGGAGATCGAGCGGACAGCGCGCGAACAGGAATATCTCCAGCATATGCGCAACGAGCTCAGGCAGCTTGATCCGCAGCCGGGCGAGGAGGAAACGCTGGCTTCCAGGCGCACCGCCATGATGCAGAGCGAAAAGCTGTTCGACGTGCTGAATGAAGCCATTGGCGAGCTGAATCAGGGCAAGGGCGTGGCCGCGTCGCTGCGCTCGGCGTTGCGCATCCTCGCCCGCTCGCCGCTGACCGTCGCCGAAACCTACAAGCCGATTCTCGACGGGCTGGACCGTGCCGCCACCGAAGCCGAGGAAGCACTCTACGCGCTCGAAAAAACTGGCGAACAGGCGACGTTCGACCCGCAGAAGCTGGAAACCATCGAGGAACGGCTGTTCGCCCTCAAGGCCGCCGGACGTAAATATAACCTGCCGGTGGAGGAGTTGCCGGCACTTCATAAGGAAGTCGAAGACAAGCTGGCGCTGATCGATTCGCAGGAGCACCGGCTTGACGATCTTGAAAAGCAGGCAGCGCAGGCGAAAGCGGTGTTTGCCGCGGCAGCGGAAAAACTCTCCGAAGCGCGCAAAAAAATGGCGGCGAAGCTGGAAAAGGCTATCGCGGGCGAATTGCAGCCGCTCAAGATGTCTGGCACGCATTTCCGCGTGCGTATCGAGAAACTGCCGGAATCCGGCTGGTCGGAATGGGGCATGGACGGCATCGCCTTCGAATGCGCTACCAATGTCAGCAAAGGCGCCAGGGATGTCGCTTATGCGCCGCTCAGCAAAATCGCTTCCGGCGGCGAGTTGTCGCGCTTCATGCTGGCGCTGAAAGTGGCGCTCTCCAGCGTGCGCTCGACGCCCACCATCATTTTCGATGAGATCGACACCGGCACCGGCGGGGCCGTGGCGGCCGCCATCGGCGAGCGCCTGAGCCTGCTGGGCAAAACCATGCAGGTGCTGGTGGTGACGCATCTGCCGCAGGTGGCGGCGCGCGGCGATCAGCACCTGCGCATTTCCAAGCAGGAGAAGGGGAAGAAGGTGACGACGCTG
The DNA here is from genome assembly GCA_028873275.1 of Pseudomonadota bacterium. Classification (GTDB taxonomy): domain Bacteria; phylum Pseudomonadota; class Alphaproteobacteria; order Rickettsiales; family SXRF01; genus JABDCD01. Next base: position 4,553 of record JAGWLJ010000069.1, on the reverse strand, counting down.
GTTGAGGACTTATCGCCCGCCTCGCGCGAGGAGGAGCTGGCGCGCATGCTGGCGGGGGCGACGGTCACCGCCGAAGCGCGTAAGGCGGCGCAGAAGCTGCTGGAGACGGTGGCGTGAGCGCGGAAGCCAGAAGCCGGAAATCGGAGGCCGGAAAGGAATGGCAAAAACTGGCGGATGCCATTCGCCACCACGACCGCCTCTATTACCAGAAAGACGCGCCCGAAATCAGCGACGCTGAATATGATGCCCTGCGACGTCGGCTGGAGGAGCTGGAACGCGAATTCCCCGAACTGCAGACGCAAGACAGCCCGACGCAGACGGTGGGCGCGCCGCCGCTCGAAACCTTTGCCAAGGTGCGCCACACCATCCCCATGCTGTCGCTCAATAACGCGATGAGCGAGGAGGAGGTGAGGGAGTGGCTTGAACGTATTCGACGATTCCTGGGGCTTGGCGAGAACGAGGCTGTGCCAGTGGTGACGGAATTGAAGATCGACGGGCTGTCCTTCTCGGCGCGCTATGAGCATGGACGTTTCGTGCAGGGCGCGACGCGTGGCGACGGCGAGGTGGGAGAGGATATAACGCGTAACCTGGCAACCATCCTGCCGTTGACGCTTAAAAGCCACCCGCCTGAGATACTGGAGGTACGCGGCGAGGTGTATATGACGCATGAGGAGTTCGCTGCGCTCAACGCCCGCCGCGTCGCCGAAAACGAGCCGGTGTTCGCCAATCCCCGCAACGCCGCAGCAGGCAGTCTGCGCCAGCTTGATGCAGAGATCACACGCTCGCGGCGCTTGCGCTATTTCATCTATGGATGGGGTGAGGTCAGCGCGTCGCTCGGCGGGTGCCAGAGTGATTATATTGATGCCTTCAAACGTTTTGGCCTGCAAACGATAGCGGTATATTTGCATAATATGTTTAGCATAGAGGTGGCAGTACACGCGCCGCTAGCCGGTATGATGGATCTCTATCGTCGTGTTGAGGCGCGCCGTCCCCAGCTTGACTTCGACATCGACGGATTAGTGTATAAAGTAAATAGCCTCGACTGGCAGCGTCGGCTGGGCGAGGTGGGCCGAGCGCCGCGCTGGGCCATCGCGCATAAATTCCCGCCGCAGCAGGCCTTCACGGTGGTGGAAGGTATCGACATTCAGGTCGGCCGCACCGGCGCGCTGACGCCGGTGGCGCGGCTGAAGCCTATCACGGTAGGCGGCGTTGTGGTATCCAATGCCACATTGCACAATGAGGACGAAATCAAGCGCAAGGATATCCGCGTCGGCGATACGGTGGTGGTGCAGCGGGCCGGGGACGTCATTCCGCAGATCGTTTCCGCCGATCTTCACAAGCGCCCGCCGCATTCGCGTCCTTATCACTTCCCCGATCATTGCCCGGTCTGCGGCAGCCTGGCGGTACGCGAGGAGGACGAGGCGGTACGCCGCTGCACCGGCGGGCTGCTGTGCGAGGCGCAGCTGGTCGAGCGGCTGCGGCATTTCGTCGGCCGCGACGCCATGGATATCGAAGGGCTGGGCGAAAAGCAGATCACGGCATTCTGGCAGGATGGATTGATTAAAGACGTTGTCGATATCTATCATCTGCCGCAGAAGGCGCATCTCATCGAGAGCCGTGAAGGCTGGGGCAAAAAATCAGTCGAGAACCTGATGGCGGCCATCGAGCGCTCGCGCGATGTGAAGCTGGCCAAGTTCATCTATGCGCTGGGTATTCGCCATGTCGGCGAGGTGACGGCCAAAACCCTGGCGCGGCATTATCGTTCTTACGGCGCATGGATGTCGGCCATGGAGCAATTGCCCGGAGGCGGCGAGGCGTTGACGGAGCTCGATAATATCGGCGGCATCGGGCTCAAAGTGGCCGAGGCCATCGCCGATTTCTTCCGCGAGCCGCATAACGTGAAGATTGTGCATGCGCTGGCCGGGCAGTTGCGGATTCAGGACGCGGAAAGCGTGGCGCAGGGCTCGCCGGTGTCGGGCAGGACGGTGGTGTTCACCGGCACGCTGGTGAAGCTGACGCGCAGCGAGGCCAAGGCGCGCGCTGAAAGCCTGGGCGCGCATGTGGCCAGTAGCGTATCATCTAAAACCGATTATGTCATCGCTGGTGAAGATGCCGGCTCCAAGCTCAAAAAGGCCAAGGAGCTGGGCGTGCGCATCCTGACCGAGCAGGAATGGCTGGAGCTGATCGCATGAACCCCCGCTCCAAAGCCAATCCCTTCGCCCAGTCTCCGCAATACTGGAAAGTGTCATTCACGCTGCCGTCGCAAGCGGTGGAGATGGCCGAGAACGCTTTCGATGACAGCGCGCTGGCCGTCTCGGCTTTCGAGGCCGATGGGGACAAGCATCTGTGGACGTTCGAGCTGCTGCAGTCCGCTATGCCGGATATGACGGAAATCCAGCGCCGCCTGCTGGTGCTGTCCATGCTGCATGAGTTTCCCACGCCCAGCCCCGTGGTGCAGCGCGTCGAGGCGCAGGACTGGGTGAAGCAGGTGGCGCGCAGCTTCCCGCCGATGGCTATCGGCCGCTTTTATGTGCATGGTTCGCATGTGACGCGGGCGCCTGCCGCCAGCCTGCCGATCCAGGTGGATGCCGGGGCGGCTTTCGGCTCCGGCGAGCACGGCACCACGCACGGCTGCCTGGAGGCGATAGACTGGCTGGGCAAGCGGCGGCGCTTTCGCTGCGTGCTCGATATGGGCTGCGGTTCCGGGATTCTCGCTATCGCCGCGGCGAAACTTTTCAGGACGGAGGTATTAGCCGCCGATGTCGATCCTATAGCGGTGCGCGTGGCCGCCGAGAACACCCGCATCAACCGAGAACAGGGCAGGGTGACCTGCATCGCCTCCGATGGTTATGCCAGCGACACTATCCGCCGGCGGGCGCCTTTCGACCTTATCCTCTCCAATATTCTCGCCCGCCCGCTGATTGCCTTTGCTCCCGACCTGGCGCGGTCGCTGGCGCCGCATGGCTTTGCCGTGCTGTCCGGGCTCCTGGTTTCGCAGGAGGCGCAGGTGTTGTCTGCGCATCTCATGCAGGGGTTGAAGCTGGTAAAGCGCTTCCCGCACGAGGAATGGAGCACGCTGGTGCTTAAGCGGTAATGGGCGTATAATCATAAAATGAACAGTGAAGCTAAATTGAAGGTAATACGCAGCGCCATGGCGGAGCAGGGGCTTTCTGCCTGGCTCCAGCCAGTGCATGACGAATATCTCAATGAATATCCGCCTGCCTGCAATCGCCGCGTGGAATGGCTGACCGGGTTTTCCGGTTCGGCGGGACCGGCGGCGGTGCTGCCGCGTAAGGCCGCGCTCTTCACTGATGGCCGCTACACGCTGCAGGCGCAGAACGAAGTCGATGCCGCTTCATTTGAGCGGCATAATATTTCTGACCAGATGCCGGAGGCGTGGCTCGCCGGGCATCTCTCTTCCGGCGATCGGGTGGGCTACGATCCCAGGCTTTATACGCAGGATATGCTGCGGCGCATGGGAAAAGCGCTCGGTAAAAAAGGCGTGGAACTGGTTCCGGTGGAAAATCTGGTCGATCAGGTGTGGAAAGACCGGCCGCCGGCGCCATCTTCCCGGGTATTTATCCATGACGATAAATATGCCGGGGAGACATCCGCCTCCAGGCGCGGGCGCATGGCGGCCAAACTTAAGGAGTTGGGAGCTGAAGCGGCCGTGCTGACCGCGCCGGACGGCATCTGCTGGCTGCTCAATATCCGCGGCCGCGATATCGAGAATACGCCGCTGGTGCTGGCCCGCGCCATCCTCGACGCCAAAGGCAAGGTACGGCTATATATCAATCCGGCGCGGTGCAGTCCGGAAGTGTGCGCGCATCTGGGCGCAGAGGTGGAGTTGTGCGATCCCGCTGCGCTGGAATCCGGCCTGGCGGCGCTGGGCAGGGAAAAACGCCGCGTGCTGTGCGATCCGGCTTCGGCGCCGGTGTGGTTCACGCAGGTGCTGGCCGATGCCGGGGCGGACATCGTCGAGGCGCAGGATCCCACGGTGCTGGCCAAGGCGATAAAGAATCCGGTCGAGCTGCAAGGCATGCGCGACGCCCATATCCGCGACGGCGTGGCCGTGGTCAAGCTGCTGGCATGGCTGGATCATGAAACGGCCGAACGCGAGGTGAGCGAGATCGAGGTCGGCGAGATGCTGCTGTCCCTGCGCGAGTCGCATCCGATGTTCCGAGAGCCGAGCTTCCCCACCATCGCCGGCAGCGGGCCGCATGGTGCCATCGTGCATTACCGCGCCACTCCGGAAAGCAACCGGGCCCTGCGGCCGGGCGAGTTGTTTCTGCTCGACTCCGGCGGCCAGTATCCGGACGGCACGACCGACATCACCCGCACTGTGCCCATCGGTACGCCGAGCGCCGAGCATAAAGAACGCTTTGCCAGGGTGCTTAAAGGCCACATTGCCCTAGCCACGGCCGTTTTTCCCGAAGGCACCGCCGGCTCGCAGCTCGATGCACTGGCGCGGCAGTATCTCTGGCAGGCGGGGCTCGATTACGATCACGGCACCGGCCATGGCGTCGGTCATTTCCTGGGCGTGCATGAAGGCC
>JAGWLJ010000336.1 GCA_028873275.1 Pseudomonadota bacterium | reverse complement strand
CGCGACATGGCGCGCGCCGCGCACAAGGGCTCCGGCGACGTCGCCACCGGCAAAATCTGGTTCGAGCTGAAGGAAAAACTGGGGCCGGTGGAATTCGTGGGTTACGACGCCGACGAAGCCGACGGCAGGGTGCTGGCCATCGTCAAGGACGGCGAGTCGGTAAGCAGCGTGGCCTCAGGTGACGAGGTGTTCATCGTGCTCGATAAAACGCCATTCTACGGCGAGTCCGGCGGCCAGGTGGGCGATGTTGGACGGTTTACCTCTGGTGCGGCGATTATTGATACCCAAAAACCGCTGGAAGATTTCATCGTCCATAAAGCAAAACTCTCTGCCCCCCTCAAAGTTGGAGAAACTGTTCATGCAATCATTAGCGCACAACTGCGCAACGCCACCCGCGCCAACCATTCGGCGACGCACCTGCTGCACAAGGCGCTGCGCGACGCGCTCGGCGAGCATGTGACGCAGAAGGGCTCGCTCGTGGCGCCGGACCGGCTGCGGTTCGACTTCAGCCATCCCAAGGCGGTGAGCAAGGAAGAGCTCGCGGCTATCGAAAAAAAGGTCAACGAAGTGGTGGCGCGGCACACACCGGTCAAATGCACCGTCATGGCGCCGGACGAGGCGATCAAGGCGGGCGCGATGGCGCTCTTCGGCGAGAAATATGGTGATAAGGTGCGCGTGCTCGCCATGGGTGAGGACGCTGGCAAAACCTATTCCACCGAACTGTGCGGCGGTACGCACGTCCGCAACACTGGCGACATCGGGCTCTTCAAGATTGTGTCGGAAGGATCGGTGGCGTCCGGCATTCGCCGTATCGAGGCGGTGACCGGCGAGGGCGTGCGGCAGTATTTCGCAGCCGAGTTAGAAAAGCAGCAGGAACATCTGCAGAAGCTGGAAGAGGATAATGTACGGCTGGTGAACCAGCTGGGCGCAAAGCCCGCTTCCGGCGGGTATCATTATTCCAAAGAGAGAATAAACTCGGCCCTGCTTGCCGAGGTGCCGGCGATTTATGACACGGAGTCCAAGCGGCAGCAGCAGCTGATCGGCGATCTGCAGGAAGAAAACAAGAAACTGGCTAAAGACCTGGCCGAGGCCAAAAAGCAGCAGGCGCTCTCCGGCGGCGGCGAAGTAAAAGTGGAGAAAATCGGCAGCGTTACTTTTATCGGCAAAATTTTCGACGGGCTTGATCCCAAGGAATTGCGGCCGGTGGCCGAGGGGTATCTTAAGCAGGCGGATGTGACGGCGGTCGCTACGTCGGTAGAAGGCAAAGCCTCGGTGGTAGTGGGCGTTAATAAATCGCTGACGGGTAAGCTTAGTGCGGTGACATTAGTGCAGGCGGCGGTAGCGGAGCTGGGCGGCAAGGGCGGCGGCGGGCGTCCCGAGATGGCGCAGGGTGGTGGCCCGCAGGCAGGAAATCTGGAAGCAGCAATTTTTAAAATTAAGGAGATTTTAATAGGAAGGTGATATTTAAAT
>JAGWLJ010000335.1 GCA_028873275.1 Pseudomonadota bacterium | reverse complement strand
AATGCCATGCTGCCCGGCGCGCTGTTCATCGCCATTTCCTGGATACCGCACGCCAAGAGCAAGGGGTTTTACGCCTTCTTCAATACCGTCTGCTTCGGCATCATGGTGTTCGCCAGCATTCATGATTATTCGCTCGTCACCAACAAATACGCCGAGGGCATCCTGAGCCATGACATCATGATCGCCCAAGAATACCATACGCGCTGGATGCCGGCGGCGGGGCTGGACAACCAGTTGGTCACCGCGCCCGGCTTTTTCGAAAGAGAACCGGTGACCTTTGCCGAAGGCGCGGGGAAGGCGGCCATCCTGTCGCAGGGGTCGAGGGATATGCTTGTGCATGCCGAGGTGATCTCGCCGCAGGCGCTGGTCGAATTGCGGCGTTTTTACTTTCCCTACTGGGAGACGCCTTCGCCGGGCGTGCGCATAGAGGAAAGCCATGCCCTGCTGGCCCTGCGCCTGCCCAAAGGCGTTCATGATATCACGCTGCACGCCCATTTCGCCGGCAGGCGGGAAGGGGGGGGCATCAGCCTGGCCGCGCTGGCGCTGGTGCTGGGCATCTGGCGGCTTGCATGCAGGCGCCAATCATCCTACTAATCGCTATTCACTAACCACTGGTCACTGACTTATGCCAAAAACCTACGGAAAATCGCGGCTGCCCAGCCGCCATGTCACGGAAGGTCCGGAGCGCGCGCCGCACCGTTCCTATCTTTATGCCATGGGCATCACCGAGGCGGGTATCCACGCGCCGCTGGTCGGCGTCGCCACCACCTGGAACGAAGCGGCACCGTGCAACATCACGCTCGGCCGTCAGGCGCAGGTAGTGAAGAAAGGCGTGGCCGCCGCCGGGGGCACGCCGCGCGAATTCACCACCATCACTGTTACCGACGGCATCGCCATGGGCCACCAGGGCATGAAATCTTCGCTGGTCAGCCGCGAGGTCATTGCCGATTCGGTGGAACTGACCATGCGCGGCCACTGCTATGATGCGCTGGTCGGATTGGCCGGCTGCGACAAATCGCTGCCCGGCCTGATGATGGCCATGGTGCGGCTCAACGTGCCGAGCGTCTTTATCTATGGCGGCTCGATTCTGCCCGGCAAATATAAGGGCCGGCAGGTGACGGTGGTCGATGTGTTCGAGGGTGTGGGCAAACACAGCGCCGGCGCGATGACCGACGAAGAATTGCATGAGCTGGAGCAGGTGGCATGCCCGTCGGCGGGCTCGTGCGGCGGCCAGTTCACCGCCAACACCATGGCCTGCGTGTCGGAAGCCATCGGCCTGGCGCTGCCCGGCTCGGCCGGCGCTCCCGCGCCTTATGAATCGCGCGATGCGTTCGCGTTTGAATCGGGGCAGGCGGTGATGGCGCTGCTCAAGAACAAAATCCGCCCGCGCGACATCGTTACAAAAAAAGCGCTGGAGAACGCCGCCGCCGTCGTGGCTGCCACCGGCGGCTCAACCAACGCGGCGCTGCATCT
>JAGWLJ010000068.1 GCA_028873275.1 Pseudomonadota bacterium | reverse complement strand
CAGGATGACATCGCCCATGTATGCTACCTTTAGTTGTTATATAACGTATATAATCAACTTGTAGTTTTATCGATATGCAAGTATTTTTTTGCATTGGCTTGTAAAAACGGGTCTGGACAGATAATAATTAATTCATGTGGCAACGTTTTCTTCTTCTCCTGGCCGCGACCCTGATACCGGGTTGCAGTTCCTTCCACTGCAAATGGCTATGCGGCGACCAGACCCTAATCCAGGACGACTACGTGGAAAAACGCGACCGCTGCCGCCAGGATGCGCAGCTCAGGCTGGGCCTGAATGGCAATGACGTATCCGGCGCCGGCGGCGGCCAGAAATCCGAACTGGTAAACCTGTTCAGCGAATGCATGGCTCAGAACGGCTGGGCTGTGCCCGACGGCAAGGCAGACAAGCCCGCCGCTTCTTCCGCAGCGCCAGCGGCATCCGCTGCCGCGCCGGCTCCCACTCCGGCCGAGTCCAAAGCGGAAGCCTCGCGCGCGGCGGAGTGCGCGTTTGCCCGCAAGTCCGCTGACGTATCCAGCATCGCCGCCGCCCGCGCCCGCGCCTGCGATCTGGAATGCGAGCATGCGGTAGAGGAAGCCCCTGAAGCGCCTCGTCCCGCCGCCTGCCCGGAAGCCCGTGACGACGATCTGGAAAGCGGCAATGAAAAGTAATCCCGGCTCTCTTACCTGCACACGGCGCATCGAGTTCGATGCCGCGCACCGCGTGGTCAACCATGAAAGCAAATGCAGGCATGTGCATGGCCACCGTTATGCGCTGGAAGCCACCTTCTCCGCCCGCTCACTGGATAGGCTGGGCCGCATTATCGATTTCGGCGTGATCAAGGAGCGCCTGGGCCAATGGATCGATGAGCACTGGGACCACACGGCCATCCTGTTCGACCAGGACAAAGAACTGGGAAGCGCCATGGCGGATATCACCGGCCAGAGGATTTTCTATCTCCCCGCCAATCCCACGGCAGAGAACATGGCGGATTACCTGATGAGCGAAGTCTGCCCGGCGCTGTTTGGCGATCTTCCCATCGAATGCGTGCGGCTGCGGCTCTACGAAACGCCGAACTGCTACGCAGAATCGCTAAGCGGCCAGGCTTGAAATAAACATATCGATTTCCTTGCGCAGCACACCGGATTGCGCCGCCAGCGTATCCGATGACTGATTCATCTGCTGCGAGGCCTCGCCGGTTCTGGCGGCTGCCTCGGACATCTCGTTCACGGCGGAGGAAATTTCGCTGGCGTTGCGCGCCACCTTCTGGATCGAACGCGAAATATCCTGCGTGACGGCGCTCTGCTCCTCCATGGCTGCTGCAATTGCGGTCGCGGCTTCGTTGATCTTATTCACTACGCCGCCGATCTCCTGCACTGAACTTACGCTTTTCTCAATGCCTTCACGCGTAACACTAATGCTTTCGGTGATTTCGGCAGTGGCCTTGGCCGTTTGCGTGGCCAACGACTTGACCTCCGAAGCCACGACGGCAAAGCCCTTACCGGCATCGCCCGCGCGCGCCGCTTCGATAGTGGCATTGAGCGCCAGCAGGTTGATCTGCGAGGCGATGGCGTTGATCAGTTCAACGATGCGGCCGATCTTCTCGGCGCTTTCCATCAGTTCCGCCAGCGCGCTGTTGGCCTTGTTCGCGCTTTCCACCGCTTCCCTGGCCACGCTGCTCGAATTATTGACCTGCTTGTTGATATCGTTGATGGATGCGGAGAATTCCTCCACCGCCGCCGCCACCGTGCTCACCGCTTGCGAGGTATCGTCGGAGGAGTGAGCCAGATGCTTGGCCTGGGCGCTGCCGGTTTCGGCGATGCCGGACAGGTTGCGCGACGTGGCCTGCAGCTGGTTGGTGGAACCGGCCAGTTCGTCGACCGCCTTCTTTACCGTGGCTTCCAGCCGGCTGGCGGCTTTCTGTACGGCGTTGATCATGTTGCGGCGAATGGCATCCATGCCGTCATTCATGACCTGCGCACCCTGCCTCCAGCAGCCCAGCATGCCGGTCAGCATGATCTTGCGGTAGTATTTTTCGGCGGCGGCATGCTCCAGCGTGGCGCGCGATTCGCGCACATAGGCGTCGGCGATGTCCACCAGGTCGTTGACGTTCTTGACCATGGCACGCAGATCCCCCTCCTCGCCTTTCACGATGATGCGCGATTCCATGTTGCCGCGCGCGCATTCCTGTCCCACCTTCGACACCTGCGCCACCAGCTTTCGCACCCTGGCCATATAATATAAGGACACAGGCGCCAAAACCGCCGCGGCGGCCAGGGCGATTCTTGCGCCGCCCGGAAACACGACGGATGCGGCAAGCCCGGCAACGGCAGCCGCCACCACCACTACATTCAGCCAGAAGGCTTTAGAGAGAGAGGACAAACTGGTCATAGCTGATACCCTTTTCCTGTAAAATACCGGTAAGTGCGTTATAAGAGGATTCCACCGCTTCCCGCGGGGTGGAGGCCTTATCCTCAATGGCCTTGAGCTGCCGGTAAAGCGGCTCGATGACGCTGATCGCCTCGCGGCGCGGCGAACGGCGGTTGGAATGCAGGCCGATGATGCTGCCGGCATCGTCGAACGACGGCGTCACATGCGCCAGCACCCAGTAATGATCGCCGTACTTGGTGCGGTTGACCACGTAGGCGAAGATTTCCTGTCCGTCTTTCAGCGCGTCCCACAGCAGCTTGAATACCGCCTTGGGCATGTGCGGGTGGCGAATCACATTGTGCGGCTTGCCGAGCACTTCATCCTGCCTGTAATCGGCAATCTTGAGGAACAGCTCGTTGGCATAGGTAATGATACCCTTGGGATTGGTTTTGCTGACGATGATCTCGTCGTTCCCGAACGTGCGCTCGACGCCGGTCAGAGACGGATCGCGCCCTTTTTCTTCCTTTGCCATATATTCTCTCTACGGTTGTGATTAGGAGAGTATTGTCGCGACCATAATCGCACTGTATTAACAATGGATTAATTTAGCGGCTGGCCACACCACAGCGAACATTATGCAGTCGTGAATATCATAATACGGTTGCAAAGCGGCAGACTTGATCGCAATCAAATAGGATGAAAAATGGAGAGGAAGGGGGATTAGGACTGGAGCGGGCGAAGGGATTCGAACCCTCGACATCAACCTTGGCAAGGTTGCACTCTACCCCTGAGTTACGCCCGCGCACCAGACGCGAAGGAGTGGAATAATAGGTATTTCGATTCAGTTTGCAAGCCTTTACTTTAAGGCCACGCCAGTGCTAGGATAACCGCCATGCAGAGCCTCGATCCACGCCTTCTCCAGATACTGGTATGCCCCGTCACCAAAGGACCGCTGCGACTGGACGCCGAACGCCAGGAACTGGTCAGCGAAAGGGCTAAGCTGGCCTATCCCATCCGCGACGGCATCCCCATCATGCTGGCCGAGGAAGCAAGAAAACTGGAAGAAAAAACTGCGCTTTAGGCGTTTTCTTTTACGCTCTCCGGCAAGTCCCCCACCAATCCCATGGCATGGCGCATGAAGAAGCGTTTGAGGGGGGGGATGCGGCCTACGGTCCACATGCCTAACTCCCGCGCCAGTCTTACAGGCATAAGCTGCGTGCGGAATAGGCGATTCAGCCCGTCGGTCACGGCCAGCATGGTGACGTTGTCGAAGCGCCGCCAGCGCTGGTAATGCTTCAGCACATCGGCGCTGCCGATATCAAGGCCAAGGCGAAAGCGCCCCGTAATCAGCTCCGACAGCACGCCGACATCGCGGAATCCTAGGTTGACGCCCTGCCCGGCGATAGGGTGGATGGCATGAGCGGCATCGCCAATCAGCGCAAGCCGCGGGCCGATATAACTTTGCGCATGCATCAGCGACAGCGGGTAAGCGAAGCGGGGGCCCTCGGCTCGCATTTCTCCCAGATAATCTCCCACCCGTTCCCGGATCTCCTGCACGAATTCTTCCTCCGGCAATTCCAGGTAGAGCTTCACCCGTTCATCAGGCTCCACCCAGACGAGGGAGGAGCGCTGGCCGGTCATCGGCAGCACGGCAAACGGCCCGGCGGGCAGGAAGCGCTCCTGCGCCAGCCCGTCATGCGGCCTTTCATGATGGATGGTGCAGACGATAGCGGTCTGCCGGTAATTCCACTCGACGGTATCGATGCCGGCCATCCTGCGCAGGGAGGATTGCTTGCCGTCAGCCCCGATCAGCAGGGAGCAGCGGATATCCCGCCCGTCACCCAGATGCAGCGTCACACCTCCTGCGTCCGGCTCAAAAGTGCGGATGCTGTTGTTATCGATAATGCTGAGATTCGGGAGAGCCTCTGCCGCCCGGTGCAGCGCATGACGGATAAATCGATTCTCGACAATGTAGCCGAACGGCGCACTTCCCACCTCATGATGGTCATAATGAATAAAGAACGGCGTATTGCCGTCGGACACACGGATGTCGAGAATCGGCTGCGCCTCATGCGTCATGCCCGCCCAGGCACCGGCGGCATCGAGAATGCGCCGCGAACCCTCGGCAATCGCACTCACCCGCCCGTCAAACATCGGCTCCAGCTGCGAAGGCATCGGCGTCTTTTCGATCACGGCGACGCTAATGCCCGCCCGCGCCAGCGACAGTGCGAGGCTCATGCCGACTATGCCGCCGCCGGCGATGGCGACGTCGAAAGGTGGAAACGAAGCAGTCATGCCAGCCAATCTACTGCCTCATAATTCATCAGTAAAATGAATAACTGCACAAAAATTGACCGCCGCTTTACAGCAGCGCTTCACAAAAGCGGCGGATTTCCTCATTTCCCGGTTTGGCACGCATCTTGATATTACCAACCGCGTTAAAATGTCCTGCGATACCTTGGGCCGGGGAAACCCGGCCCTTTTTTTGTGCCGAGAGGCGCAGAAAACCCTTTGCTCTTGGCGGCTTAATGCTATATAAAGCCCTCCTTTGCCGATTCATAAACCAGACTAGCAGGATACGATCATGGCTGTACCTAAAAAGAAAAAGAGCAAATCCGCGCGCGACATGCGCCGCTCCCACCACTCACTGGACAAGACCAATGTGGTTGAGGACAAGACCAGCGGGGAACTCAAGCGCCCGCATCACGTCTCGGCCGACGGCTATTATAACGGCCGCAAGGTAACGAAAGCGAAAGTCAACCGCTAGGCAGCACTATGGCTGCCGGACGGATCCAGCTTCCGATCGCCCTGGACGCCATGGGCGGCGACAACGCCCCCGGCTGCGTGCTGCGCGGCGCCAGCATGGCGCTTATCCGGCACCCCGGCCTACGCTTCCTGCTCTACGGCAACCGCTACATCCTTGAGCCGCTGCTGGCCGATATCCCACAGCTCAAAGCGGCCAGCGAGATCATCCACACCGAAGGCGTGATCGCCGGAGACGACAAGCCGTCCATCGCCGTGCGCCGAGGGCGTAATTCCAGCATGTGGCTCTCGATTGAATCGGTCAAGGAAGGCAAATCCTGCGCCGTAGTGTCGGCCGGAAATACCGGCGCGCTGATGGCCATGTCCAAGCTGATCCTGAGAACGCTTCCCGGTATCTCGCGCCCGGCCATAGCGGCGTTATTCCCCACGCTGCGCGGCGAATGCGTCATGCTCGACCTCGGCGCCAACGTCGAATCCGACGCCAATGATCTCTACCGCTTCGCTATCATGGGCGATGCCTTTGCCCGCGCCGTGCTGGGCCTGTCGCGCCCGCGCATCGGGCTGCTCAATGTCGGCTCAGAAGAACTGAAGGGCAAGGACGAGGTCAAGGCCGCCGCAGCCCTGCTCAAGGCCAATACGCTCGACCTCAATTTCCACGGTTTCATCGAGGGCAACGATATCGCCGAGGGCACGGTCGACGTCGTCGTCACCGACGGCTTCACCGGCAATATCGCGCTCAAAACCGCCGAGGGCGCGGCGCGGCTGATCCGCACTTACCTGAAGGAAGCCTTCGCCAGTTCGCCTATCGCGCGCGGCGGAGCGCTGATGGCCTATGGCGCGTTGCGCGCCGTTAAAGACAAGCTCGACGACCGCAAGCGCAACGGCGCCATGTTCCTTGGCCTCAACGGCATTGCCGTCAAAAGCCACGGCGGCGCCGACGCCTTCAGCTTCTGCAACGCCATCAGCGTGGCGGTGGAGCTGGTGGCGCATCACATCAACACCCGCATCTCTCAGGAGATCACGCTGCTCTCGGAGCAGGCCGCAGCCGGGGAAGCAGTCTGATGCGCCGAGCCGTCATCCTGGGCACCGGCGCTTACCTGCCGCAGCGCGTCATGGAAAATGCCGACTTCGAGAAAATGCTCGAGACCAATCACCAATGGATCGTTGAGCGGACGGGTATCGAGCGGCGGCATATCGCGGCCGAGGGCGAACTGACCTCCGACCTGGCCACGCAGGCGGGAAAACAGGCGCTTGAAAATGCCGAAGTATCGCCGGACGATATCGACCTGGTCATCGTCGCCACGACGACGCCGGATGACACCATGCCCGCCACCGCCGTCAAGGTGCAGCACAAGCTGGGCATGATGCGCGGCGCGGCGTTCGACGTCAACGCGGCGTGCAGCGGCTTCGTCTATGCCATGACGGTGGCCAACAGCTTTATCGTCTCCGGACAGGCGAAGCGCGTGCTGGTGATCGGCGCCGAAACCTATTCGCGCATTCTCGACTGGACGGACCGCACCACCTGCATCCTCTTCGGCGACGGCGCGGCGGCGCTGGTGCTGGAAGCGCAGGAGCAGCCCGGAACCAGCAACGACCGGGGCATCCTGTTCGCAGGCATCCATTCCGACGGGCAATATACCCATCTGCTGAATACCACCGGCGGCGTCTCCTCCACCATGACGGCGGGAAAACTGTATATGGCGGGCAAGGAGATCTTCCGCCATGCCGTCATCAAGATGCCGGAGGCGGTGGAAGAAGGCATGCGCGCACTCGGGCTGCCGGCAAGCGCCGTCGACTGGCTGGTGCCGCACCAGGCCAATATGCGCATCCTGAACGGCGTTGCCCAGAAACTGCATGTAAGCGAAGATAAAGTCATCTCCACCGTGGCAGGGCACGCTAATACCTCGGCGGCGTCGATCCCGCTGGCCTTGCATGCAGGCAGCCGGGACGGACGCATCAAAAAAGGGCAGTTGCTGGCCTGCCCGGCGCTGGGAGCGGGGCTGACCTGGGGGTGCTTTATAGCAAGATGGTAAAAATGCCAACTACCTGCTTGAATTCGTTTTGGAAACGCGGTAAATAAGACGTATCATTAATCACTAACCA
>JAGWLJ010000067.1 GCA_028873275.1 Pseudomonadota bacterium | reverse complement strand
CGCTGGTGCTGTGGGAAGCGCAGTTCGGCGATTTCGCCAACGGCGCGCAGGTGATCATCGATCAATTTATCTCCTCGGGCGAGATCAAATGGCTGCGCATGTCGGGCCTGGTCATGCTGCTGCCGCACGGCTACGAAGGCCAGGGTCCCGAACATTCAAGCGCCCGCCTCGAGCGCTACCTGCAGCTCTGCGCCGAGGATAACATGCAGGTCGTCAACTGCACGACGCCCGCCAATTATTTCCATGCCCTGCGCCGCCAGCTCAAGCGCAAGTTCCGCAAGCCGCTGGTAGTGATGACACCCAAGTCGCTCCTGCGCCACAAGCTCGCCGTATCGCAGCTGGCCGACATGGCCAAGGGCACGTTCTTCCAGCGCGTCATTCCGGAGACGGAAAAGTTGCAAAAGGACGATAAAATCCGCCGCGTCGTGCTGACCTCCGGCAAAGTGTATTACGACCTGTTCGAAGCGCGCGCCGAGCGCAAGATCGACGATATCGCCATCGTGCGCGTCGAGCAGTATTACCCCTTCCCGGCCAAAGAGCTCACCGCCGAGCTCAAGCGTTATAAAAACGCCGAAGTCGTGTGGTGCCAGGAAGAGCCGGAAAACATGGGCGCATGGCGTTTCCTGGGCCCGAAGATCGGCGATATCCTGGACACGCTCGGCAGAGCCAACCTGCGCATCGGCTACGCCGGCCGCCCGGAAGCCGCCTCCCCCGCCGCCGGCTATCTCAAGATCCACGAGCGCGAGCAGAAGGCGCTGGTGGATACGGCCCTGCAGCCAGCCAAGGCTCAAAAAAAGGCGGCAAGTGTCTGAGCGAACCGACTCTTTCCTTAAAGCGCTACGTGAAGAGATTGATGGCCGCAGATTCTTCCGCGAAATCATGCTGCCGCAAAATGCCTATCCCGTTGCACCTCAGCATCCCGATGAAAAAATCGCCGCCATAGGAAAAGCCTATGAAGAGTTACTTGAACATCCTTTGGTAAAGCGTTTTTTGCGGAAAAAGCCAAAGCTGTATTTATGGAAAGAGGGATTCTACGCGAGCGATTGTCCCGCGGGCATGCTCGCCAGCGATAAGGTCATAACACTTAGCCATGCGTGCATCGATATGCCACCAAGAGAACTTAAGGCGTTATTGGCGCATGAAATAGGCCATGCCCTAGTTCTGCATGGGCATCTTCGACGCATAGAAAAACAAGCGTTAACGGCTAAAGAGCAAGAATTGTCAGCCGAGAAGTTAGCGGTTGTTTTATCCGGCGATCCGGAAGCCTGCAAAAACCGCTATATGAAATTGGTAGCTCATAATGACCTCACTCTGGACCAGCCGATGAGTGGCAGGGGAGATCAAGCATACCCCAGCCCAGACACATTTTATGAGTTCATTGACGAAATAGCGAAGCGGATGGAAACGCCGGAAGGCAAACGCTCCGTTGAAAAGGAAATCGAGAATCAGCTCCTTGGGGAATATCAAGCACTATTCCCTCATCACTTTAATCGTGCCATGGGAAATATTCGAGCCTAGCGCTCCTCTTACTTATCGCATCTTTATTCTCAGGCGCTTACGCTTCCTCTAAAGAAAGGAAACTCCCATGCGCAAGCGCGATTACGACGATGAATCTTATTCCGGCGGCACCGAAACGCATCTGGCAGCTGATACCCAGATGAAGGAAACCATCCGCCGCGGCAGCACCAAAGGAGACCGCAACGCCTATCATGAGGGATTTGCCTCCGCCTCGGGCGTGCGGCAGGAGACGGCGGAAACCGGTGGCCGCATTCATCATCCCGAAAGCAAGGACGCCCCGCGTCCCGACCCTGTCCCTCCCCTGATCGAAAAGGAAAACGCCGGGCTGGCCGACACGGCGGACGAATAGCCATCAATCGCCTTTACAACCGCAAGGGACAAGGCTAAAAGCGGCTAGGTATAACCTGCCCTTAGGAGTCCCCATGCCCGCGGATATCGTTGTTCCCAATCTCGGCGAATCGGTCACCGAAGCGACGGTGGCCAAATGGTTCAAGAAAGCCGGCGACGCCGTAGCCGCTGACGAGCCGCTGGTCGAGCTGGAAACCGAGAAGGTAACGATGGAGGTCAACGCACCCGCGGCAGGACGCCTCAAAGAGATCAAGGTTCCGGAGGGCAAGACAGTCGAGGTCGGTACGCTGCTCGGCACTATCGAGGCCGGAGCGGCAGGCGCTATCGCTCTCAAACCGGAGCCTAAAACGACCGCGCCTGCGCCAGCTCCCGCCCCCAGACCGGTACCGGTCGCCGAAAAGCAGCCCGGCCCGGCGGCGCGCAAGCTACTCGAAGAAACGCAGATTCCATCATCTTCCATTCAGGGTACCGGCAAGGATGGGCGCATCACCAAGGGCGATGTGCTGGAAGCCGCTGCAACTCCAGGCGCCAAAAACCAGGCACCAAGCATCGCGCCCACAGGGCGTGCCGAAGAGCGCGTCAAAATGTCCAAGCTGCGGCAGGTGATCGCCAAGCGTCTCAAGGACTCGCAGAACACTGCTGCGATTCTCACTACGTTCAACGAAATTGACATGAGCAACGTTATCGCGCTCAGGAACGAATACAAGGACGCCTTCGAAAAGAAGCACGGCGTGCGCATGGGCTTTATGTCGTTTTTCGTCAAGGCTGCCGTCAACGCGCTCAAGGAAATCCCCGCCGTCAACGCGCAGATCGACGGCGATGAGCTGATCTACAAGAATTACTACGATATCGGCGTCGCCGTCGGCACCGAGCAGGGGCTGGTGGTGCCGGTAGTGCGCAATGCCGACCAGCTCAGCTTCGCCGACATCGAGAAGGAGATCAACCGCCTGGCCGGCAAAGCCCGCGAAGGCACGCTCGCCATGAGCGATCTCACCGGCGGCACGTTCACCGTCTCCAACGGCGGCGTCTACGGCTCGCTGATGTCCACCCCCATCATCAACCCGCCGCAATCAGGTATTCTCGGCATGCACAAAACCGAGGAGCGCCCCATCGCCATCAAGGGGGAAGTCGTCATCCGCCCGATGATGTACGTGGCGCTCAGCTACGATCACCGCATCATCGACGGCAAGGAATCGGTCACCTTCCTCGTGCGCGTCAAGGAAGCCATCGAAGACCCGCGGAGATTGCTGCTGGGGCTGTAAGACCTGCGCCTGTTGGGAACAAAATTTCATGCTCCGCTACGTCACCTTCGTCATTGAAAACCCCTTGAAACCTGGGCTTACCGGCTTCAGGGTGCGGGCGCTGATCGCCGGTGGCGACACGCTGGTGATACCGTCGCGGCTGGCGCAGAGCCTGCAGCTGGAAATCGCCGGCACGCGTCATATCTCGATGCATGAAGAAGGGCTGCAGTCGGTGCCCTATGCCGGGCCGATCAAGCTCGGCCTGAACGGCCGGGTAGCTTTTTCCGGCGCGGTGCTGTCCGGCGAGGAAATCGTCATGGGCGAATCGCTGGCCAGAGAGCTGGGCGTCGGCGCCGAAACCGCTCAGTCCCTTGTTCTGGCGCCGGATACCACTCTGTTACCGCTGCCAGCCGTTTCGCCGGTCGCCGCACTGGTTGCCGGCCGCGGCAACGATCTTACCCAGTTCAAGGATGCGGCGCATATCATGCGCGTCGAGCATTTCATCGACGAAGACACCTGCAAAGTGATCTGCAAATACGCCTCCACACAGAAGCGCACGCGGCTGGGCGTGGTCGATCCCAAGAAGACCGACGCCAAGAAAGTCGTCAGCATGATCGACACCAAGGCACGCGATACGCACTATATTCCTACCGACGGCATCAACGACATGCTGCGCGAAATCTTCTACAACATCTACACCAAGCACGTCGAGCCGTTCTACGGCGTCGAGATCGAGTGGTGGGAGAAGCCGCAGCTGCTATGCTATCTGCAGGGCGGCAAATATGGCGCGCATGCCGATGCCGACCAGTGGCAACAGGGCGGCAAGTGGAAACGCAACCATGATCGCGACGTCAGCGTGCTGCTCTATCTCAACGATGATTTCACCGGCGGTAAGCTCAACTTCCCCAACCAGAAATTGAAAGTCCAGCCCGAGCCGGGCCTGCTGGTGGCTTTCCCGTCGCACCATGAATACCTGCACGGTGCCGAACCTACCGAAAGCGGCGTGCGCTATGCGCTGGTCAGCTGGGCAGCGATCAAGGGACTGCCGCGACTGCGCGAGCCGCCGCCGGCCACCGTATTCATGCGGGAATTCCGGCAGGTGCATTGATTTGTCCATCCTGCGGATCGCATAAGCGATTGCGCAGGATCCGGTTCGTTGATAGAGATCCTGTGCTGCCGCTTCGCGGCCCACAGGATGACGCAAAGGAGACATTATGACCGACCAATTCGATCTCATCGTCATCGGCGGCGGGCCGGGCGGTTACGTAGCCGCTATCCGCGCCGCGCAGCTGGGCATGAACGTCGCCTGCATCGAGAAGCGGAGCACTCTCGGCGGCACCTGCCTCAATGTCGGCTGCATTCCTTCGAAGGCGCTGCTGGAATCCTCGCATCATTATGAGGAGGCGCGGCTGCATTTCGCCTCGCACGGCATCAAGGCCAGCGTTTCGCTCGACCTGCCCGTCATGCTGCAGCGCAAGGACAAGGTGGTGTCGGACCTGACCCGCGGCATCGAGGGCCTGTTCAAGAAAAATAAGGTGACCTGGATCAAAGGTGCCGCTTCCATCAAAGGCACAGGCGTCGTCACCGTCGACGGCAAGGCTACTTTCAGCGCTAAAAATATCCTGATCGCCACTGGCTCGGAAGTGATGCCGCTGCCGGGCGTCGCCATCGACGAAAAACGCATCGTCTCCTCCACCGGCGCGCTGGCGCTGGACAAGGTGCCGGAGCATCTGGTGGTAGTGGGCGGCGGTTATATCGGGCTCGAGATGGGCTCGGTATGGCGCAGGCTGGGCGCGCAGGTGACGGTGGTGGAATTCCTTGACCGCATTGTCCCCGGCATGGACGGGGAGACCGGCAAGCTCTTCCAGCGCACGCTGGAGAAGCAGGGCATACAGTTCAGACTGGGCACCAAGGTGGTCGCCGCCGAGAACAAGGGAAAGAACGTGGCGCTCACGCTCGAAGCGGCCAAGGGCGGCGGCAAGGAAAATCTCACCGTCGACATCGTGCTGGTGGCCATTGGCCGGCGGCCGTATACGCAGGGCCTGGGGCTGGAAAACGCCGGCATCCGGGTTGATGATCGCGGCCGCATTCCTGTCGACAAGCACTTTCAGACTTCCGCCAAAGGCATTTACGCCATCGGCGACGTCATCGCCGGGCCGATGCTGGCGCACAAAGCCGAGGAAGAAGGCATTGCCGCCGTCGAAGTCATGGCCGGGCAGACCGGGCATGTGAATTACGACGCCATTCCCGGCGTGGTATACACCTGGCCGGAAGTGGCCACCGTCGGTAAGACGGAAGAGGAGGTCAAGGCCGGCGGCATCGAGTACAAGGTCGGCAAATTTCCCTTCACCGCCAACAGCCGCGCCCGCGCCACTGGGGAAACCGAAGGCATGGTCAAGATCATCGCCGACGCGAAAACCGACCGTGTGCTGGGCGTGCATATCATCGGCCCGGATGCCGGTACCCTGATTTCCGAATGCGTGCTGGCCATCGAGTTCGGCGGCAGTTCGGAGGACATCGCTCGCACCTGCCATGCCCACCCGACGCTGGAGGAAGCCACCAAAGAGGCGGCGCTGGCCGTGCTGGGCCGAGCCGTGCATATTTGAGGCATTGGCTTTCCTGAAAAATTCGCTAGGCTGAGCAAAATGCGAAGGGTTGCGAGAGCAGGCCCAGCAAATTGTTAGCCTGATAGAATTTATGGGATCGAAGCTCGCCCGCATCGCCAATACCTTCACCTTCCGCTTGGCGCTGGTGTATGTCGGGCTGTTCAGCCTGTCGGTGATCCTGCTTTTTGCCTTCATTTATACCTTCGGCATGAATTACCTGCAGGCGCAGATTCGCGACTCGATCAGGCTGCAATATACTTACCTGCTCGACGAATACCGGCAGAGCGGTTCGGCGGGCATCGAGACGCGCATCCGGGAGCTGATCGCCGGCGACGACGTCGGCAATGAAATCTATCTTCTCACCAACACCAAATCCGAAAAACTGGCCGGCAACCTGACCGAATGGCCGAAAGAACCGGTGGTGGAGGGTAAGTTCGAAAAAGAGGGCCAGTGGGTACATTTCACCGTCGAGGGCATGCGCAACAATCCCCACAGTGTTGAAATCCGCGCCATTGCCATCCCACTGTCTAAATGGCGTTTCCTGCTGGTCGGCCAGAACCTGCAGGGCAACAGCCGGCTGGAGAAAACCGTGGTGCAGACATTCTGGGCCAGCATTTTCGTCATGCTGGCCATGGCGCTGTTCGGCGCCATCGTGATGACGAGAAGCGTCATGCGCCGCATCAATGTCATCAACCGTTCGGCCGCCACTATCATGGACGGTCATCTTTCCGTGCGCATCCCGTTCACCCCGGGCGGCGATGAGTTCGACGAATTGTCATCCAACCTGAATCGCATGCTCGACAAGATCGAGACGCTGCTGCAATCCCTCTCCGAATTCGCCAATAATATCGCGCATGACCTGCGCAGCCCGCTCAATCGCATTGTCACCCGCCTGGACGCCGGCCTGCGCACGCTGGAGAGCGACAATCCCGCGCATAAGCTGCTGGCCAAGAACATCCAGGACATGCAGGAGCTGATCGGCACGTTCAACTCGATCCTCAGGATCTCGGAGCTCGAAACGCACGCCGAGCGACCGTTCGAGCCGTGCGACCTGCAGGCCATCATCTCCACCCTGGTCGAATTCTATGAGCCCTATGCCGCCGAAAAACACATCGCATTGGCCAGCAGCATCGATGCGCCGCTGATAGTCAGCGGCGAGAAAAACCTGCTGACGCAGGCGTTGGCCAACCTGATCGACAATGCGCTCAAGTTCACGCCGGAGCACGGCCATATCGTTATTTTTGGGGAGGAAAACGAGCGCATCGATATCGTCGTCGCTGATTCGGGCCCTGGCATCCCGCAGGAATACCGGAAGAAAGTCTTCGAGAAATTCTTCCGTCTCGAACAAAGCCGCCACACCCGGGGCAACGGGCTCGGCCTCTCACTGGTCGCTGCCATCGCCCGCATTCATGACGCCATTATTTCCCTGGAGGACAATCACCCGGGGCTGAGGGTGCGGTTATCATTTCCACCCTCCTCCCCTACTTGATGTGGGATCGGGTGAGGAGTATGGTGATTTCTCCACTCTTTCAGGAGGCTATGCCATGCTCAAATCCAAAAACGCCATCGTCACCGGCTCAACCAGCGGCATCGGTCTTGCCATCGCAC
>JAGWLJ010000066.1 GCA_028873275.1 Pseudomonadota bacterium | reverse complement strand
ATGGCCCTCTCCGACAGCTATCTGACGGCCCCGCCCGATAAGATCAAATCGAAGATCATCCTCCTGCCGCGTGATACCGGCAACACCCCGGCTGATTCGGCCAAGGTGGCGCAGTCGGCCATCGATCAGGGCGCCGGCTTCATTATTGGCCCGCTGTTTTCCCAGTCGGTCAACGTGGTGGCGCCTATCGCCCACGACCATCACGTAACCATGCTCACTTTCTCGAATAACGGCGCGGTGGCCGGCAACGGCGTCTTCCTATTCGGCTTCATGCCGGAGCAGCAGGTGGCGCGGGTGGCCGATTACGCCTACCTGCACAATTACCAGCGCGTGGCGCTGCTGGCGCCCAACGACGCCTATGGCGAAAAGGTCAAGGAATCGCTCGCCACGGCCTATGCCCAGAAAGGCGGCGCGGTGGCTCCGATGGAGCTGTATGCGCCGAGCCCGGCCAATATCGATGCGGCGGTGGCGCGGCTGATGGGCGCTTATAACAACAATTCGGAAGACCGCAAATTTCAGGCGCTGTTCATTGCTGACGGCGGCAATCAGCTCAGGAATATCGTCGCCGCGCTCAAGAAGAACCATTTCGATTTCAAAAAGCTGAAGCTGCTGGGCACCGGCTTGTGGGATGATCCGGAAATCGCCAGGATTCCCGAGCTGGAAGGCGCATGGTTCCCCAGCTCGCCGCCCGAGCCCTATGAGATTTTTGAAAAGCGCTTTGTTGCCACCTATGGCTACAAACCGGTGCGGCTGGCCAGCCTCGCCTATGATGCCGTAACGCTGACTGCGTCCCTGACCATGGATTCCTCCGCCGCGGCTCCCGACGTGGCGGCGATGACCAATCCGGCCGGTTTCGTCGGCCCCGCCAACGGGCTCTATCGACTTAATTCAGACGGCACTTCCGAGCGCAAGCTGGTCATCATGGAAGTGACGCCCAACGGCTTCAAGGTCATCGACCCGGCGCTGAAGAATTTTTAAACCCCGTCGCATGACGGGTCCGGTGCATATGGAACCAGACCCCCACAAGTTCGGGGTTATAATAGCTCCGCTGTCAGGCGGTTCAGCACCAGCCTTCCTTGCAGCGTCGCGCGCAGGTTTCCGCTGTCATCGGCCAGGAGCCCTTGGGCAACAAATTGCTCACGTTTGCGCCGGTCGATGCAGTCTTCAAGAGCCAATCCGGTTTGCTGCCTGAATGTGTCATAGCGGATGCCTTCCGCAAGGCGGAGTCCCATCATGACGCGCTCCTCGATTGCTTCCCGGCGGGGAATCGGCTGCCATAATTCGACGCCGTTTCCCTCCCGTTCCACTTGCTCCAGCCAGCGCTCCGGGCTTTTGATAGTTTGCGTGGCGATGCGGTTTTGCTGGTCTAGCCTCCCATGCGCCCCCGGCCCGATGCCGATATACTCCTGCCCCTGCCAGTAGGCAAGGTTATGGCGGCTTTCCTGCCCCGGCGTGGCATAGTTAGAGACTTCATAGGCGGGAAGGTCGTGCACCGCCATGATATCTTCGGTAAGGCGGTACAGCGCTTCCGATTCCTCCTCATCCGGCAGGGTGAACCCGCCTTTGGCGTAAGCGTGGTGAAAAGCGGTGTTTTCCTCAATGGTTAATTGATAAAGCGACAGGTGGCCGCCGGCATAGGCAAGCGCTTCCGTCAGCTCTTTTTTCCATGCCGCCGGGGTCTGGCCGGGGCGGGCGTAAATCAGGTCGAAGGAATAGCGCTCAAAGTGCTCCCGCGCCTGCGCGATGGCGCGCAGCGCCTCTTTTGCGCTGTGGCCGCGGCCAAGGAATGTCAGCTCCTCGTCGCGCAGCGACTGCACGCCCAGCGACAGGCGATTGACGCCGGCATTTTTGAACTCTCTGAAGGTATCGGCTTCCACGGAAGTCGGGTTGGCTTCGAGCGTGATTTCGATGCTGGAATCCGGCAGCCATAATTCCTGCACGCGGTCGATCAGCGCGGCCGCGGTTTCCGCCGGCATCAGCGACGGCGTGCCGCCGCCGAAAAAAATGCTGGTCACCATGCGGCCCGGCGCGTTCTGCGCCATATACTCCAGTTCTTTAAGCAGCGCGGCGCGCCACCGCGCCTGATCAACGCGCTCGCGCACATGGCTGTTGAAATCGCAATACGGGCACTTGGATTTACAGAACGGCCAGTGGATGTAGACAGCCAAAGGGGGGGTCATGGGTTGCGGGTCATGGGTCATGAGTCTATAAGCATTAATCTATACCAAAAAATCCGATTGACCAGAGACCCATGACCAGCGACTCATGACCGTATGAAGATTTCCCCCTCCCAGCAGCAATCCATCATCCAGATCCTGACGCGCATCTATCTCGACATCCGCGAGGTGGAAGTGCAGTTCGGGCTGCTGGCCGGCGGCGAGGATCTGCGCCCGCGCATCGAGTATTTCCACGACGCGGTGCGTGCCCTGTCGGCTGAGGGCGAGGGGATGCCGCCCGCCGACGACCGGCTTTCCATAGAGCGGCTGGCCTATGACTTAAGCTGCCTGCGCTATATCCAGGCGAAACCGCTGGCGCCGTTCGCCCCGTATGGGAAAGCGCAGCCGCCGGGCACGGATATTGTGCCGGTGGCGCAGTCTCTGGCGGTGAAGCACTCGGCCCGCCCCGACCGCGCCGCCCGCGAGCGCCTGAGCGAGCTGTACCAGCGCTATGCCGTGCTGTTTGCCGCCCTGCTCAAGCCCTCTGCCGACCGCGACTACCAAAGCCGCGTCGACGACCTGAACAACGATGTGCAGGATATCGACGAGGTGATGCATCAGCTGCAGGGGCTGGCGGCGGGGAAGGGTTCGGTGCAGGAAGCGGCGGCTTCCGTTCAGCAGCTGGAGGACGGTATGCGCCAGTCGGTGCTGGCCTTCCTGCAAAAGCAGAACTTCAAGCGCAAAGACGAGCTGAAAAAGATGACGCAGGAATTAAAAAAGCGCATGGCTCAGAAGGATAAGAGCATCGTCGCCCTCGATGCGGCGCAGCTCGGCTTCGGCCTGGCGCAGCTGGCTATTTTCGAGGATTCCAAGGATATGCTCAAGAAAATGGCCATGGAGGGAATGAACCTAGTCGGCAAATTCGTGCAGGATGCGATCGCCCAGACGCAGCGGCAGATGGGGAGGTAGTGGACAGCGGCCAGTGGCCAGTGGTAAATATCTGATCACTGGCCACTGATCACTTACCGCTACCATGAAAATTCTCCTCATCGAAGACGACAAGGAATCGGCAAAATACCTGCTTAAAGGCCTGCGCGAGCAGGGGCATGTCGTCGATCACTCAGCCACCGGCAAGGACGGTCTCTTCATGGCGGCTTCGGAGAAATACGATGCCATGATCGTTGACCGCATGGTGCCGGAGGTCGATGGGCTGACCATCATCCAGACACTGCGCGCCTCCGGCAACGAGACGCCGGCCATCGTGCTCACTGCGCTTGATAAAGTCGATGAGCGCGTCAAGGGCCTCAAGGCCGGGGCCGATGATTACCTGGCCAAGCCCTATTCCTTCACCGAATTACTCGCCCGGCTGGAGGCCATCACCCGCCGCAAGGCCGGCGAGAAAGCGGTGACCAGACTCACCTGCGGCGACCTCGAAATGGATCTGCTGACACGTACGGTGAAGCGAGCGGGAAAGCTTATCGACCTGCAGGCGCGGGAATTCGCCCTGCTGGAATACCTGATGCGCCACTCGGGCACGGTGGTGACGCGTACCATGCTGCTTGAGCATGTGTGGGACTATAATTTCGACCCGCAAACCAACGTGATTGACGTGCACATCTCCCGCCTGCGCCATAAGATCGACAAGGGGTTCGAAAAAAGCCTGATCCAGACGCTCAGGGGCGCGGGATATAAGCTAGCACTATAATATTGATATTTAAATATTAAACGACAATCCGTCAGGAGGCTCATTGCTTTTTGTTTGAGGTGCCGGAACGGCTTGAATTAACCATTTATTAGTATATAATGCTGGCAACACTTTGACTCTTGCGCTCGCGCCTGAAATTCCATGGATTCGGCGAGGGCTGAAAGGGAGTCCAGGCTATCCGGAAACGGTTTCCGGCAAGTGACAAGAGAGAGTGTCTCCCCAATAAGGAGGGGGATTATGTTCAAGGCGATTTGCGGACTGGCGGCGCTGGTGGGGTTAATTTCCTGGCTGACTCGCATAATCAGCCAGCGGCCACAGCCCGTCAAAGTGCCGGTGTCACGACAGCGATTCGCTGTTAGGTGCCTGAACAACGAATACGAAGGATCGGAATAACCGATCCAAAAAAGGGCCACGGAGTTCCAGGCAGTTCTACGCCAAAAGCCAGAACAGCCGGGAACCCGTGGCCCTTATCGTATATACTGCTAAACGCAAGATTTTCCTTGAAAACCGGCCCAATTCCCCTATATAATTTTTTTACCGGTATTCCCTATGAAAAAAGACATCCAAGCCAGAGCCATTGCCCTGCCTGTCCCGATTTCCCCTCAGGACGGTTTAAGACGTTATCTGCGTGAAATCGCCAAGTTCCCCGTACTCGAGCCGCAGGAAGAGTATGACCTCTCCAAGCGCTGGCGCGATTACGGCGATATCGAAGCGGCCCACCGGCTGGTGACCAGCCATCTGCGCCTGGTGGCCAAGATCGCCTTCAAATACCGCGGCTACGGCCTCCCCATGGGCGAGCTGATCGCCGAGGGCAATATCGGCATGATGCAGGCGGTCAAGCGCTTCGACCCCGACAAGGGCTTCAGGCTCGCCACCTATGCCATCTGGTGGATCAAGGCGGCCATCCAGGAATATATTTTGCGCTCGTGGTCGATGGTCAAGATCGGCTCCAGCGCGGCGCAGAAGCGGCTGTTTTTCAACCTGCGCAAGATCAAGCAGAAGATCGGCGCCATGGGCGAGCGGGGCTTAACCGACGAGCAGACCGGCACAATCGCCCGCATTCTCGACGTCAGCGAGCGGGACGTCATCGACATGGATAGCCGCATGTCCGGCCACGATGTTTATCTCAACAGCACGGTGGCCGGCGACAGCGACGACGAGAAAATCGATTTCCTCGCCGCGCCGGAAGAAAGCCATGAAACGGAGCTGGCCAACCGGCAGGATTTGGCGCAGAAGCAGGGCGCGCTTCAACTGGCGATGGCGCATCTCTCCGACCGCGAGCGTGATATTCTCGAGCGCCGCCGCCTCAAGGACGAGCCGGATACGCTCGAGCAGCTCAGCCAGGATTACGGCATCTCGCGCGAGCGCGTGCGCCAGATTGAGGTGCGGGCGTTTGAGAAGCTGCAAAAAGAAATGACCAGCGCGCAGTGATCGTTTCCCTCAAGCGCCTCTTTACCCCGTCTTCCACCACTCAGCAGGCGCATCAGGCTTACGTGCAAATCGTCGCCCAGTCGCGCCAGCCGGTATTTTATCAGCAATGGCAGGTCGAGGACAGCATCGACGGCCGCTTCGACATGATCGTACTGCATCTGTTTTTTGTTATTTCATGCTGCCAGGAATCCCCGGAGTTCTGCCGCCAGCTTTCCGAAACGTTTTTTGCCGATATGGATCGTTCCCTGCGTGAAATGGGCGTGGGCGATACCGGCGTTGGCCACCGCGTCAAAAACATGGCGCAGGCGTTTTACGGCCGCCTCAAAGCCTATGAGAACGCGGGCGCGGATGCTGAGAAATGGCAGGAAGCGCTCAAGCGCAATGTCTTGCGTGAAAAGCCGGTCAGCGACGAATCCATCGCCGCGCTGGCGGAGTATGCGCTGAAGAACCGGCAACTGCTGCAGGCGCAGCCGGCGGCGGCGCTGAGCCAGGGGAAAATCGCCTTCTCACACTAGCTGCACAACATCGGGTATCGGTGCGGGCGTCGGTGCCTGAACGACAGCGGCATAAGCACCCAGCGCCTGTTCCTGCGTCGGAATCTTGACGGTGGCCGGCGGTATGGGATTGAACGTGATGGGGGCCTGCTGAGGCTTTTCCTGCGGCTTCGCCTGTACCGGCGCTGCTGGTTGCACTTGGTGCGGTGTATCGTGCAGGATGCGCCCGAATATGCTGGAAGGCTCGGGCGACGGTTTCATGGCATTGCTAGGCTTGTATTTCACATTGCTCAGGCTAAGCAACTTCTGGTATTCGACGAGGAAGCGCTGCGTTACCGACGAACCGTCCTGCACCATCAGCTGCGCAAGGAATGTGGCCTGTGCGCCAAGGCCGGTGGCCTGCGCCATGCCGCTGCTCAGCGCGGTGAAAGCAGCGTCGGTGGCCGGTGCGTCGGCGGAAGGCTGATCGGGCGAGGGCGGCGGCGTGCTGTTGCCTCTTGCATTATTGTCGATGGCGGCGTTAGAAACGGAGGGCGCGACGTTGTCGTAGGGCGGATGCACGACAGCCGTTCCCGGCATCGCTGTATTGACGAGCGGGGTCTGGATAGTCATCGTAATGCTACTTGCAACGGGCAGCATAAAATATACTCTACGTGAGCTTAATTATTATTTTAACGAAAAGATTAATAATTGTCAAAGAAAACAAGGGGTAAATGCGATATACCGCATTTAATGCATATTGTTATCTTTTTTTGTTCATCGAATATTAACCCAGATCATTCCATAATCAGCGGCCGACTTCTAAATAACATATTGTTTTCATGAGAAAAACACTTTTATTTCTGGTGGCGGCGCTAATCGGGGCGACTTCCTTTCTCCTGTGGATGACCGGCGACCGGACCACCCAGCACCAGCAAATGGAAATGATCACAGAGCCCTTGATCGGCGGTGATTTTACCCTGACCGACCAGAACGGCCATGCCGTCCGCGCCAGCGATTTCCGCGGCCGCATCATGCTGGTATTCTTCGGCTTCACGCATTGCCCCGACATCTGCCCGGTGACGATGGCCAACCTGTCGCAGGCCATGACGCTCCTGGGCGACAAGGCCGATCAAGTGGCCCCCATCTTCATCACCGTCGATCCCGAGCGTGATACGCCGCCAGTGCTGGCCGATTACCTGTCCCATTTTGATGCGCGTTTCGTCGGCCTCACCGGCACTTCGGATCAGATCAAAGCGGTGGCAGCAGCGTATAAATCTTATTACGCCGATCACGCCATGCCGATACAGGAAGGCCATCACCATGCCGGGGAATATAACGTCGAGCATTCGGCGTTTATCTATTTGATGGGCATGGATGGAAAATATGTCCGGCTGTTTCCTAACAACGCCGAGCCGCAGGATATCGCCCGCGGCGTCGAGCGCGTGCTGGCGAGGTAGCATGTCGCTGCAGACGCATGTGGAGCTGAAGCGCCGCGGGCTGATGTTCATCCTGTCGTCGCCGTCGGGCGCAGGAAAAACCACGCTGTCGCGCCGCCTGTTCGAGAAATACAAG
>JAGWLJ010000334.1 GCA_028873275.1 Pseudomonadota bacterium | reverse complement strand
GGCATCGGTCTTGCCATCGCACACGCGCTGGCCAAGGAAGGTTGCAACATTCTCCTCAACGGCATCGCCGACAAACAGGCCGTCACCGCGCTGATCAACGAGCTGCAGCAGACCTACCAGATCCGCGCCGATTATTCGCCGGCCGATATGAGCAAGCCCCATGACATCAGCGACATGGTCGCCATGTGCGAGCGGGTGTTCGGCCGCACCGACATCCTGGTCAACAACGCCGGCATCCAGTTCACCGCGCCGGTCGAGAATTTCCCTGACGACAAATGGGACGCCATCATCGCCATCAACCTCTCGGCCTCGTTTCACGCCATCAAGGCGGCGCTGCCGGGCATGAAGAAGCGCGGCTTCGGCCGCATCGTCAATATCGCCTCGGTGCACGGGCTGGTGGCCTCCGAAAACAAGGCGGCCTATGTGAGCGCCAAACATGGCCTGGTCGGGCTAACCAAGGTGGTGGCACTGGAAAACGCCGAGACGCCGGTCACCTGCAATGCCATCTGCCCCGGCTGGGTGCATACGCCGCTGGTGCAGAAACAGATCGAGGACAAGGCCAAGGCCGAGAATATCGACGTCGACAAGGCCACCGCCGAGCTGCTGGGCGAGAAAGAACCCAGCAAGCGCTTCACCCACCCGGAGGATATCGCCGCCTTCGCCGTTTATCTGTGCGGCGATTCTGCTGCTAATATTACCGGCTCGGCGTTTACCCTCGATGGCGGCTGGACGGCGCAGTGACGGTCATGGGTCATGCACAAAATGTTTTAATCTATGCCCCATAACCAACGACCCATGACAAAAAAAGTCAACCTCGCCCTGCAAGGAGGAGGAGCCCACGGCGCTTATACGTGGGGCGTGCTGGACAGATTACTTGAAGAGGAAGACCTCATCATCGAGGGCATCAGCGGCACCAGCGCCGGGGCGATGAATGGCGCCATGCTGATCAACGGCTACGTCAAGGGCGGCCGCGAAGGGGCAAAAACCTGCCTGGAGCAGTTCTGGCAGCGCATCAGCGAAGCAGCGGCGCTCAGTCCGCTGCAAAAAATGCCGCTCGACCGCATGCTTACCGGCTGGAACATGGATTACTCGCCAGCTTACCACTGGTTCGACCTGATGGCGCGCATCTTTTCGCCTTATGACCTGAATCCGCTCAATATCAACCCCATGCGCGGTATTCT
This sequence comes from Pseudomonadota bacterium, assembly GCA_028873275.1. Taxonomy (GTDB): domain Bacteria; phylum Pseudomonadota; class Alphaproteobacteria; order Rickettsiales; family SXRF01; genus JABDCD01. The sequence goes on along the minus strand of JAGWLJ010000334.1, from coordinate 317 downwards.
CGATGACCTGCTCGACCATAAAGCCGTCCAGGCCTGCACGGCCATCAAGCTGTTCGTCGCCGCCACCCACATCGCCAGCGGGCAGGCGCGCGTCTTTCACTGCCATGAAATCACGCCCGAAACACTGCTGGCGTCGTCCTGCATTCCGTTCCTGTTCCAGGCCGTTGAGATAGGCGGCGAATATTACTGGGACGGCGGCTACATGGGTAATCCGGCCCTCTGGCCGCTGATCTATCACTGCGAGTCGCCCGAACTGGTGCTGGTGCAGATCAACCCCATCCACGATAATGCGCTGCCCACCACCGCTACTGAAATCA
>JAGWLJ010000065.1 GCA_028873275.1 Pseudomonadota bacterium | reverse complement strand
CGACGCAGACGGCGCAGGAAGTATCTTCTGACCCTACTAAATCCAAAACCTTGCCGTTAGCACAGGCCAGCAACACTGAATAAAGGTCGCCCTTAAAGCGCATCATCAGCGCCTGCGTTTCCGGATCGCCGAAGCGCACGTTGTATTCGAGCAGCTTCGGCCCACTTTTTGTCAACATCAGCCCGGCAAACAGCACGCCTTTGAACGGATGGCCTTCCTTTTTCATGGCGGCAACCGTAGGATAGATGATTGTCTCCATGACGGTTTTGCGCAATGCCGGCGTCATGATGGGAGCGGGCGAATAGGCGCCCATGCCGCCGGTATTGGGGCCCTGGTCGCCGTCATAAGCGCGCTTATGGTCCTGCGCATAGCCGAATTCGACGGCCGTCTCGCCGTCGCTGAGAGCAAAGAAGCTGACCTCTTCGCCTTCCAGGAATTCCTCGATGACTACTGTTTTACCACTGTCCCCAGCCAGATCACCTGAAAGCATCGATGTTAGAATTTTTATAGCTTCTTGAAGATTGGTGGGAATATAGACACCTTTGCCAGCAGCTAATCCATCGGCTTTAATGACTATATTTTTATTCTGACCGTATTGATGCCATAGAAAATCTTTTGCCTTGTCGAATTCATCATGCCGAAAAAAGCCGTAGGCGGCCGTTGGTATGTCATATTTCTGACAAATGCCTTTCATGAAGCCTTTCGAGCCTTCCAGCCGCGCCGCTGAAAAGCTGGGACCGAAAACAGAAATGCCTTCGGCTGCAAGCCGATCGGCCCAGCCCTCCACCAGCGGCTGCTCCGAGCCGATTACCACCAGGCCAATGGCTCTCTCCTTGCAGAAGGCAATAATCTCCTGCGGCGTTTTGAGGGAAACGCAGGTCACATCTTCCGCAATGCCGCCATTGCCCGGTGCGCAGAACACCTGCTCCACCGACGGCGACTGTTTCAGCCGCCAGCACAGCGCATGCTCCCTGCCGCCGGAGCCGATTACCAGAACCTTTGCCATTTATCATCCCTTAATATTGTGTTACCGTCTCTCCATGCCAGAAACCGCCCTCAACTTCAATCACAACCAGCCGGTTTATACCGTCAGCGAAATCTCGCTGTCCATCAAGCGCATGGTTGAGGACCATTTCGGTGTCGTGCGTCTGCGCGGCGAGATTTCCGGCTGGAAGCAGGCCGCTTCCGGGCATGTCTATTTCCGCGTCAAGGACGACAATGCCTGCCTCGACGCCGTCTGCTGGCGCGGTAACGCCTGCAAGCTCCCCTTCAAGGCCGAGGATGGGCTGGAGGTGATTCTCACCGGCCGCATCACCACCTATCCCGGCAAATCCTCTTACCAGATCGTCGTCGACCGCATGGAGCCGGCAGGACTGGGCGCGCTGATGGCGCTGCTGGAAAAACGCCGCAAGCAACTGGAAGAAGAAGGCCTGTTTAAGTCCGAGCGAAAGAAGCCGCTGCCTTTCCTGCCGCGCGTGGTCGGTGTCATTACTTCGCCGACGGGGGCAGTCATCCGCGACATCCTGCACCGCCTGTCCGACCGCTTTCCCGTGCATGTCATTCTCTGGCCGGTGATGGTGCAGGGCGAGGGCGCGGCCGCGCAAGTGGCCGAAGCTATATACGGCTTCAATTCTCTAATGCCCAATGCCCAATGCCCTGTTCCTGATATCCTTATCGTCGCCCGCGGCGGCGGCTCGATTGAGGACTTATGGGCCTTCAATGAGGAAATCGTCGTGCGGGCGGCGGCGGCCTCACGCATTCCGCTCATTTCCGCCGTCGGCCACGAAACCGACACGACGTTGATCGACTACGCCTCTGACCGTCGCGCTCCTACCCCCACCGCAGCCGCCGAGATGGCCGTGCCGGTGCGCGAGGAGCTCTGGCTAGGGCTCAAGCAGCTCGATGCCCGTCTCTCTGCCGCCACGCAGCGGCTGCTCAGCCAGCGCCACGACCGCCTGGACGGATTAAGCCGTGGGCTGCCGCGTCCGGTACAGCTGCTGCAGACCGCCGCCCAACGGCTCGATGACTGGGACGAGCGATTGCTGGCCGCCCTGCCTGCCGCGCTTACCCGCCGGGAACAGCAACTGGCGCTGATGGCCGCACACCTCAAGCCGCAACTGCTGCTGGGCGATATCCGCAAAGGGCTCGAGCGTCTGCATGAATGCCAGTCGCGCATGCAGGAATCCTGGCAGCGCCGACTCGAACGTTGTGAGGAAAAACTGCAGAACCTTGCCGCCATGCTGGAGAGCGTCAACTACCAACGCGTGCTGGAGCGCGGCTTCGCGTTGGTAAAAGATATGGGAGGCAAGCTGGTGACGAACGCCGCGCAGGCAAAAGCGCAAGAAACGCTGGCGATAGTGTTCAAGGATGGGGAAGTAAAGGTCAATCCCTAGGCCAGCGCTTATGCACCCAGAACCATTGCTCCGGATGTTCGCGGATCCATGATTCGAGCAGGGCGTTGATCTGCGTCATGATGGCCAGGACATCCCTGGCTTCATCGCCGGTTTTCTCATAGTGCAGCGGTGGGTAGACGAACGCCTCGAAATGGCAACCGCGCACGCGCACCACGCGCACCGGAATCAAAGGCATGCCATAGCGCAGGGCGAATTCGGCGATGGCGGGGGCGGTCATGGCGTTGCGGCCGAAAAAGGGCACGGAGATGCCGTCATTCATTTTCTGGTCGACCAGCATGGCCAACGACCGGCCGCTCTTGATAGTGCGCGCCAGCTTTATGCTGCCGCCGGGGCCTTTGGGTAGCATATCGGTCGATTGCGTGGCGCGGATGCGCGTGATTATCTTATCGACGTAGGGATTATTGGCCTTGCGGTAGATCAGTGTCACCGGCAACCCGCGATGATGGGCAAGAGGATAGGTCAGCTCCCAGTTACCCAGATGCCCGGAGAAGAAAATTGTCGGCCTGCCCTCCGCAGGAATATTTTCCGTCCCATGGAGGGTCACGCGTCGATGCAGCGCTTCTCCGGACAGATGCGGCAGCTCGGCAGCGGTACGGCCGAGATTATCCCACATCGCCGCAAGAAGCCGGCGTTTTTCCTGCGCCGGCATAGCGGGGAACGCCAGGGAGAGGTTATTTGCCGCGGTTCTATGCGCCGGCAGCAGCGGCCCGATGGCGCGCATGAGAAACCCGCCTACCCATGATGCCGCGTCGAGCGGCAGCATTCTAAAAATCGCAAACAGCCAGGCCAGCCCCGCCGTTTCGATGAGGTATTTAAACCGCTTCATGTGTCAGAGCGTAATCGATCAGCGCATCGAGCGCCGCATCGTTTTCAAAAGAAAGGGTTATATCGACGACAGTTACCCATTGCCGAAACGCCGGCGGCAGGCGCACGGCATCTTTGGGCGTTGTTACCAGCGGCGTATGGATGGCTTTCGCTTTTCTCGCCAGCATTTTTATATCGGCTTCCGTATATGGATAATGGTCACTGAAAGGAATGCTCTCTGCTAACTCCGCGCCTTGCCCGCGCAGCATATCAAAGAATTTCTGCGGATAGGCCAGGCCGCAGAAAGCAATAATTTTTTTGCCCCTGACCGCCGCCGTTTCCGGCGCGGCCTGCGTGCGGGCAAAAAGCACCGGCCGGTCCTGCGGCAAAGCGGGCAGCAGGTTCGTGTTATTGATAACGATGATGGCATGGGCGCGGCGGCATCCCTGTGGCCATGGCTCGCGCAACGGCCCGGAAGGAAGCAGCCGCCCGTTGCCGAAACCTCGTTCGCCATCGATCACCAATAAGGACAGCGTTTTAGCAATGGCCGGATTCTGGAATCCGTCATCCATGACGATAACCTTCGCGCCCTGAGCGATGGCAAACTTCGCACCGTTTACGCGGTCTTTGGCGATAACCGTTGGCAATACCCGCGCCAGCAGCAGCGGTTCATCGCCCACCTGCGCTGCCGTGTGCTCTTCCGGATCGACCAGCAGCGGTCCCATCTCCGTCCCGCCATACCCGCGACTTAAAAAGAAAGCAGCGATATGCTTTTCCTTGAGTTTTCTGCCGACATGCAACGCCACCGGCGTTTTTCCCGCGCCGCCGGCGGTCAGCCCGCCAATGCAGATCACCGGTACAGGAAGCATCACCGGTTTTGTCCATGCGCGCCGCAAGGTGGCGCCCATCTCATAGATTACCGACAGCGGCAGTAGCAAAGTTGACAGCAGCGAAGGTGAATTCCAGAAAGCCGGCGTCCTCATGCGCTTCGCTTTCCCGGTTCATAAGCGAGCACCGGCGATAACAACGAAAGCAGCCGATCCGACGCGCCGACCTGGCTTTCCACCCAGCGCCGCGCTGCTTTCTGCAATGCCTCCAGCGCCTCCGCATCGCCCAGCAGCCTGCCAGCCTCTGCCGCCAGCTCCTGCGCGTTTTTTACGCGCAACACGGCATGCGCCGCTTCCATGTCCTTGTAGACCGCCTGGAAATTATACGTATGCGGTCCGGTAAGTATGCCACAGGAAAGCCGCGCCGGCTCCAGGGGGTTCTGCCCGCCATGCTTCACCAGCGACCCGCCCATGAACACGATCTCGCTCAGGCGGTAAAACAAGCCCAGCTCGCCCAGCGTATCGGCAATGTATATTTGCGTATCGGCCGTAACCTGCTCCTGTTTTGAGCGCTGCGCGGAACGCCATTGCGTTTTCAGTTCGGCGGCAATAGCGCCGCCACGCTCCGGATGGCGCGGCACAATAATGGTCAGCAATGCCGGATATTGAGCAGATAACTGTCTATGCGCCTGCCCGCCCAGCGCCTCTTCTCCCGGATGCGTGCTGGCCATGAGCCACACCGGTCTTCCGGCAATGGCGCTTTGCAGTTCGATCAGCTTGTCTTCGTCGCAGGGCAGCAGCGCCGCATCGTATTTAAGATTGCCGACGCAAAGCGCTTCCTTCGCGCCCAGCTGCTCCAGCCTCCGTGCATCCTCCTCGCTTTGCGCGAAGATGACGTTGAAGCATTTGAGCATGCTGCCGATCAGCTGCGGGTGCTTCTGCCAGGCGGCGAAGGAGCGCTCCGACAGACGGGCATTGATGATGCCCATGAAGCACTGGTAATAATCGGCAGCGAAGACCAGGTTGGGCCACAGTTCCGATTCCACCCACAGGGCAATGTCCGGCTTCCAGTAGCGGATGAAGCGAAGGCTGGCCTGCGGCGTGTCAACCGGTGCGTATTGATGGATAACACCTTCCGGCAACCGCTTCTCCATCAGTCGCGCCGAGGTAACGGTGCCGGTGGTAAGCAGGATATGCACTTTGGGAAAGCGCTCGCGGATTTTGCCGATCAGCAGCAGCACCGAATTGGCCTCGCCGACGCTGGCGGCATGCAGCCACAGCAGCATGCCCTGCGGCCGGAGCGGGCGGGCAAAGCCGAAGCGCTCGCGCAGCCGCGCCGCATCCTCCTTGCCCTTCATGCGTCGCCAGAAAAGCCACAGCGGAATGAGCGGCGAGAGCAGGCCGGTCAGCAGCCGGTAGTTAGACGCGGTCAGCATGGGTCAGCCCGTCGGCCTTCTCGACCAGCGCGTTCATGGCCTGCTCGATATGCAGTCGCACCGCTTCGTCATCATCGTCTTTCGCTATCACGATCGGCGCGCCGACGCAAAGCGCAATGCGTCCGAACGGCAGCGCCAACATGAAGCGGTCCCAGCTGTTGAAGCGCACAAAGCGCGTGGCGGAGAACGTCACCGGCACTATGGGCTTGCCTGCCAGCCGCGCCAGCGCTACCGCGCCGCCCTGCAGCACCTGGGCCGGGCCTTTAGGGCCTTCGGGCGTAATGCTGATATTGTCGCCGGCTTCCAACGCCCGCACGATTTCCATCGCCGCCGAGCGGCCGCCGCGCGCCGAGGAGCCGTAAATCGTGTAATTGCCGAACTGCTGCACCACGCGCGCCCCCAGCTGCCCGTCGCGATGCGGAGTGCTCAGCACGCGCATCTTGCGCCCCGGCGGCGTAAAGGCGAGCATCATCATCATGCGCCCGTGCCAGAACAGGAAAAGCGCATTGGCGTCGCCGCGCACATAAGGCACCGCCAGCGGATCGACGTGGCGGTCCCTGCGACTGGTGAAATAAACCAGCCGGATATACATGGCCAGCAGCCAGGCGATCAGGTTCTGCGTCTGCGGAGCCTTGAGGATACGTTTTTTAAGGCTCACGCGATATTCTCAAAATTCTCGGCATACAGGCGATAATATTTTCCCTTCATCGCCATCAGGCCGCGGTGGTCGCCGCTTTCGATGATGCGGCCGTTCTCGATTACATAGATCACATCGGCATTGACGATAGTGCTCAGGCGGTGAGCGATCACCAGCGTTGTGCGGCCCTGCATCAGGCGGGATAGCGCTTGCTGGATGCTGCGCTCCGATTCATTGTCGAGCGAGGAGGTCGCCTCGTCGAGCAGCAGGATGGGCGCGTTTTTCAGCATGGCGCGGGCGATGGCGATGCGCTGGCGCTGCCCTCCCGAGAGACGCACGCCGTGCGAGCCGATCATCGTATCGTAGCCCTGCGGCAATTTGCGGATGAATTCATCCGCGGCGGCATTCATGGCGGCTTCGATAATTTCCTCTTCCGTCGCCCCGTCGCGCCCATAAGCGATATTGGCGCGCACCGTGTCGTCGAACAGCATGGCTTCCTGCGGCACAAAAGCCATTGCCCCGCGCAGCGAAGCGAGCGTCACGCCGCGTATGTCCTGCCCGTCGATGCTGATACCGCCTTCCTGGACGTCGTAAAAGCGCAGCAGCAGATTCATGAGCGTCGATTTGCCGCCGCCGGAGAGGCCGACCAGCGCCGCCGTCTTTCCCGCCGGCACTTCGAAGCTGACATCATGGATGGCTGGCGCATTGGCGGCGTAATGGAAAGTAACATGGTCATAAGAGATACGGCCCTGCTGCACGATGAGCGGCCTGGCGTCCGCCCGGTCGGCGATGACCGGCTGGGTATCGAGCACGGCGAACAGGCGGCTGGCGGCGGCCAGTCCTTCCTGCAGCGAAGAGCCGACGCCGGTCATGGATTTGGCCGGCTTATAGGCCATGATCAGCGCCGCCACGAATGAGGTAAACGCGCCGGCGGTAGTGACACCCGCCATCACCTGCGCGCCACCGAACCAGATGACGCTGCCGATGGCGATGCCGCCCAACGCCTCCATCAGCGGCGAAGAAGCGGCGCCCACGCAGGCGGCGCGGAAATAGATTTTAAAAAGTCCATCGAGCGCCGTTTTCGCCCGGCCGGTTTCATAGGGCTCGCGCACATAGGCCTTGACCGTGCGTATGCCCTGAAACACCTCGTCAAGCTGCGTGCCGAAGGCGCCCAGCTGCTCCTGGCTCTTATAATAGAGCTTGCGCATGCGGCGGGTCCATTTCATCAGCGGATAGATGGCCAGCGGGTAGAC
>JAGWLJ010000064.1 GCA_028873275.1 Pseudomonadota bacterium | reverse complement strand
ATCATACCGTTTGACGACCGCGATGGATTCATCTGGATGGACGGGAAGATCATCCCGTGGCGCGACGCCAAGCTCCACGTGCTGACGCACGGGCTGCACTACGCTTCCTGCGTGTTCGAGGGCGAGCGCTCCTATAACGGCAAGGTGTTCAAGCTTCGCGAGCACAGTGAGCGCCTCCTCAATTCCGCGAAGCTCCTGGGTTTCACGATTCCCTACACGCTGGAAGAAGTCGAAAAAGCGACGCTGGAAATCCTCGCCAAGCAGAATATCAAAAACGGCTATGTCCGCCCCGTCGCCTGGCGCGGCAGCGAGATGATGGCGGTCTCGGCGCAGCAGACCAAAATCCATATGGCGATCGCCTGCTGGGAATGGCCGACCTATTTTTCCAAGGAAGCGCGCGCGCGTGGTTTGCGGTTGCAGATATCCAAGTGGGCGCGCCCGGCGCCCAACACTGCGCCCACCGCCAGCAAAGCGGCAGGCCTCTACATGATCTGCACGCTTTCCAAGCACACCGCCGAAGGCGCCGGATTCGACGATGCGCTGATGCTCGATTATCGCGGCCTCATCGCCGAGGCGACGGGCGCCAACATGTTCTTCGTCATCGACGGCCAGTTGCACACGCCAACGCCGGATTGCTTCCTCGACGGCATCACCCGCCGCACGGTGATGGCGCTAGCGGAAAAGCGGGGCATTAAGGTCATTGAGCGGCATATCAGGCCGGAAGAATTAAAAAATTTCTCCGAAATATTCCTCGTCGGCACCGCGGCTGAGGTAACGCCGATCGGACAAATCGGCGAGCAGAATTTCTCCGTCGGCCCAGTGACGAAAATGCTGATGGAAGATTACAGCAGAAAAGTCAGGGAATAACCGTTATAGCGGCGTTTCCAGCGCCTGCCGCAGCGGCGCCAGTTCCTTCGCCGCTACCTGCCAGGCATTAATCGAAGCACTGTAGAGCGGTTTGTGCACCTGCCGCGCGCTGGCGGTCATCACCACACGGCGGTTGCAGTGAAAATCCATGCATTCTTCCGCCCAGGGCAGCCCGCAATACTCGAGCAGCGCTGCAATCGTTTCGCGCGGATGAGCAATCAGCCGCTCGTAATGCAGGTCGAACATCGGCTCCGGCAGGACCTTGTGCCAGTGCGCCATCAGCTGCGCGTAGCGGCGGTAATAGCGCCCAAGCGCCTTTTGATCGTAGCAATAGGGATGGTTGCCGGTGAAAAGCGACTTGAACAGCGACCAGCAATTATCCATCGGGTCGCGCACGCAGTGGATAAGCCGTGCCCGCGGAAAAAGCAGCTGGATCAGCCCGGCATGGAAAAAATTATTCACCGTCTTGACTACCATGCGCGGCCTTGGACTCGGATAATAGGCGCGGATGCGCTGGAGAAAAAAATCGGCCAGCGGCGCGCAGGCGGCCGGTTGCAGCTGGCTGACGGCATGAGGATAGTCCTGTCCCGCCATCCGGGCGATCGTCCGCTCCGCTATATAAGGGATCATGTCGGCCTCGCCGGCGCCGTGCACGTCCGGATGCGAGGCCAGTATCTGCTCGACCAGCGACGTCCCCGAACGCGCCATGCCGAACACGAAGATAGGGGCAGCGTCGCCGTTTCCGGCGCCCCTGAGGCGCTCGAAAAGCGCGGGGACAAACGCTTTCTCCACTGCATCACAGAAATCGAACCAGTCTTTTTCCCTGTAGGTAATGGAAGAAAACGTAATGCGGTTGGCTTCGTCGTAATAACGGAAAGCAGTGACATGGTCTCCCTGGCGCTCTTCCAGCCGCGCCAGCGCGAAACACACCAGCGCACGCGACTCGCCGGTACAGCCGGATGAGCGGTGCAGCGCCTGCAGCCGGCCAATATAGACCTCATCCTGCGCGCTCAGCGCGCCCTCGTTGGCATAAACCAGGTTGAACAGGAAGCGCGCCTGGTCAGGCTGTATAGCCAGCGCCTGCTCAAAACATTGCGTCGCCTTATCGAACTCTCCCATAGTATAATAGCAAGAGCCGATGCCATTGATGATATAGGCATTGCCGGGAGAAAGCGCCAGCGCTGCTTCATAGCGCGCCAGCGACAGCTCAGGCCTGCCGGTGGAAAAATACACCGCAGCCAACAGCAGCAGCCCGTCCAGGTAATCCGACCGGACATCCAGCAGCTGCAGCAGCTTGATGATGGCCTGATCGTATTCCTTCGCCTCGGCACAGGTAAGCGCCTCTTTATACAGGTATTCCACTGGCGGCGTCTTTAGCGACGCCAGATTTTCCGTCAATAGAAGATGGGCTAGATGCTGCTCCCGCATATATCAATTTTAGGGATTTATTTATTAATAATTTATTAATTAATAAGTATTATTGCGCCATATGCTTAAGCCCGGTCTTAAGATAGGCGTATCCGGTGACCAGCGTCAGGATAGCGGCCAACCACAACAGAACGTTACCCAATATGCCGGCATGCAGCCAGTCCGGCCCGCCATGGGCCCACAGCAGGAGAAAAATCGCCGTCATCTGCACCCCGGTTTTCCATTTGGCAAGGCGCGACACCGGCACGCCGACGCGGATCTCGGCCAGGAATTCGCGCAGGCCCGACACCAGTATCTCGCGGCAGACGATGGCGATGGCGGGAATCATCATGGCATGGCCGTCGGCGTAATCGGCGCGGCCGTCGCCGACCAGCAGCATGAGCGCCGTGGCCACCAGCAGCTTGTCGGCGATAGGGTCGAGAAAACGGCCGATGTTGGAATGCGCCTGGAATGCCCGCGCCGCATAGCCGTCCAGCCAATCGGTGACGCCGGCCAGCAGGAACAGCCCGGCCGACAGATCATACGACCATTCCCCTTTAAGAAAAAATACCAGGATTAGCGCCGGAATGACGGCGATGCGCAGATAGGTCAGGTAATTGGGGAGATTTTTGCGCCAGCTCATTCAAACACTCTGACATTCTTCGGCCGCACGAACACCTGGTCGTGCTTCTTGATGCCCAGTTGGTCGACGATGGTCTTGGGCACTTCGGCCTGCAGGATCAGCCCGTTTTTGCGCTGCATCTCGATCTTGGCCAGCGAGCCGGCCGGGTTCATGTGAATGACCTCGACAGGAATATATTCATGCGCCTCGTCCGGCGTCTTGGTGACGAACATCTCATGCGGGCGGGCATAGACGCGCACCGGTATGCCGCGCTCGGCCAGGAGCGCCCGCATCTGGCTGCGCGTCATGCGCGCCGGGCGCGAAGCCGGCAAAGACGGCGGCAGCGGCAGTCCCGGCATCACCTTGCGGATGGCCGAGGCCAGCTCGGGATAGCGCTTAAGCCAGTGCGGCCGGCCGCTGTTATCCGCCGGCGCCAGCGCCGGCCGGGCTTCCCACAGATCGTCCTCGGCCAGATGCACGTCGCCGCTTTCGTCCTTCCAGCCGATGAATTCGTTGTAATTGCCGAGAAAGTCATAGACGAAGCCGTTGACCGGCTGGTGATACACCTGCTCGGGCGTGCCCATCTGCTCGATCCTGCCGTTGTTCATCACCACCACGCGGTCGGAGACTTCCATCGCCTCCTCCTGGTCGTGCGTGACGAAAATGCTGGTGATGTGAATGTCGTCATGCAGGCGGCGCAGCCAGCGGCGCAGCTCCTTCCTCACCTTGGCGTCGAGCGCGCCGAACGGCTCGTCAAGCAGCAGCAGCTTGGGCTCGACCGCCAGCGACCGCGCCAGCGCCACGCGCTGCCGCTGGCCGCCGGAGAGCTGCGATGGGTAGCGCGTATCCATCTTGTCCATGTGCACGAGCTTGAGCAACGCCCGCACCCGCTTGTCGATCTCCTCGCGCGCGGGACGGAACTCGCGGGGCCGCACGCGCAGGCCGAAGGCCACGTTGTCGAACACGGTCATATGCTTGAACAGCGCGTAATGCTGGAACACAAAGCCGACATTGCGCTCTTTCACATGCATCCGGCTGGCCTCATGCCCGTCGATCCTCACGCTGCCGGAATCGGCAAATTCGAGCCCGGCGATGATGCGAAGGAGCGTCGTCTTGCCTGAGCCGGAAGGGCCCAGGAGCGCCACCAGCTCGCCCTCCTCCACCTTGAGGCTGACATTGTCAAGGGCGACGAAATCACCGAACGTCTTGCGGATATGCGATACTTCGATACTCATTCCATCATGCTTTCTGGCCCTGCCGCGCGCGTAATTCATCACCGAATTTAAATTCGATCAGGCTTTTGAGCAAGAGCGTCACCACCGCCAGCCCGGTCAGCACCGAGGCCACGGCGAACGCCGCCGTGAAATTATATTCGTTATAGAGAATCTCGACATGCAGCGGAATGGTATTGGTCTTCCCGCGGATATGCCCCGACACCACCGACACCGCGCCGAATTCGCCCATGGCGCGGGCGTTGCACAAAAGCACGCCGTAGAGCAATCCCCATTTGATGTTGGGCAGCGTCACCGAGCAGAAGGTGCGCAGGCCGGACGCGCCGAGCATGATGGCCGCTTCCTCTTCCTCTGTTCCCTGCGCTTCCATCAGTGGGATCAGCTCGCGCGCTACGAAGGGAAAGGTCACGAAAATGGTGGCGATCACCAGCCCCGGCACGGCGAAAACGATCTGGATGTCGTGTTCAGCCAGCCATCCTCCCAGCGCCCCGCCGGCGCCGAACAGCAGCACGTAGATCATGCCGGAGATGACTGGCGACACCGAGAACGGCAGGTCGATCAGCGTCACCAGCAGGCGCTTGCCCGTGAATTCAAACTTGGCCACCGCCCACGACGCGGCCACGCCGAAGGCGAGATTGCACGGCACGGCGATTGCCGCCACCAGTAGCGTGAGGCGGATGGCCGAAAGCGCCTGCGGATCGGCCAGCGCCTGGCCATAGGCGCGCCACCCCCGGCTCAGCGCCTCGGAAAAAACGGCCGCCAGCGGCAGGCCCACCAGCAGGGCGACGAAGCCCAGCCCCAACGCAATCAACAGCGCCTTCACCCAGATCGGCTCGGCGGTGGGGGAAGCAGGTTTAAATCGCCACATCGTCCCTCGCCCATTTCTGCAGCCAGTTGATGATGAAGAGCATCATGAAAGACGCTACCAGCATGACGCAGGCAATGGCCGTCGCCCCGGCATAGTCGTATTGCTCGAGCCTGGTGACGATTACCAGTGGCACGATCTCCGACACGCCGGGAATATTGCCGGCGATAAAAATCACTGAGCCGTATTCGCCGAGCCCGCGCGCAAATGCCATGGCGAAGCCGGTAAGCAGCGCCGGCAGGATGCTGGGGATGATGACGCGGGTGAAGGTCTGAAACCGCGTCGCGCCGAGGCTCACCGCCGCTTCTTCCACCTCGCGGTCGGCGTCCTGCAATATCGGCTCGATCGTCCGCACGATGAACGGCAATCCCACGAACATCAGCGCGATGAGAATGCCCAGCGGCGTAAACGCCACCTTGAAGGGAAGCAGCCTGCCGATCCAGCCCTGCGGCGCGTAAAGCGCGGTCAGGGCAATGCCGGCCACCGCCGTCGGCAGGGCGAAGGGCAGGTCGACCATGGCGTCGATGGCCTTTTTGAAAGGAAAATGGTAGCGCGACAGCACCCAAGCCAGGATCAGGCCGAAGACGCAGTTGACCAACGCCGCCGCGAAGGAAAGGCCGAAGCTGATCTTATAGGCATGCAACACGCGTGCGCTTCCCACGGTATGCCAGAATTCGGCGGAGCTGAGCGTCGCGCTTTTTATAAACAGTCCGGACAGCGGAATCAGCACGATGGCGACGAGATAGACGAGCGTGAATCCCAGCGTCAGCCCGAAGCCGGGGATGATGCTGGGTTTCTTGAGTGTGCGCAGAATGCTCATCACGCCGCTAGATCCTCGATCATCAGGCTCACCGTCTGCCGGCCGTTCCACTCGGAAAGCCTGAGCTGTCCGGCCACGGTGATTTCCTTGCCGCGCGTGGCAAAAAGCGCCTCGCCCAGCCGGGTATCCGCGGCGCGGAAGGCGATGGCCGACAGCCGCGCGTTGCTGATGCGGTCGATCAGCAGGGTTTTGACATGCTGCTCGCCTGCCAGCTCCGGCCGCAGGTTGACAACATTCCTGATCGCCAGCCGGATGGCCGGATTCCCCTGCCCGAACGGCCCCAGCCGCTCAAGGCTCGCTGCCAGCTCCGCCGTTGCCCCGCCGATGCTGAGCATCCCGTCGAGAAATAATCGCTTCGCCCCGTCATCGACCGCGCCCTGCGCCCGTGTCGCCAGGAATACCGCCAGCGCCGGAATTTTCGTTTCCTCCACGGTGAATCCCGCCGCCATGGCATGCCCGCCGCCCGCCACCAGCAGTCCGGCGTCACGCGCCGCAATCACCGCCGCGCCGAAATCAAATCCGGGCACCGAACGCGCCGACGCCTTGCCGACGCCGTCCTGCACGGCGATCACCGCCACCGGTTTATGGAAGCGCTCCTTGATCCTTCCCGCCACAATGCCGATCACACCGGGATGCCATCCCGCACCGCTCACCACCATCACCGGCTGCGCCGGATCAATCGCCTCCGCCTGCGCCATGGCCTGCTCCAGCACCATGGCTTCAATAGCCTTGCGCTCGGCGTTATGCTGCTCGAGTTCCTTTGCCAGCGCCATCGCCTCCGCCTGGTCTTCCGTCGTCAGCAGCCGCACGCCGAGATCGGATTTTCCGACGCGTCCGCCGGCGTTGATGCGCGGCCCCAGCACGAAGCCGCAATGATACACCCCTGGCTTGTCGCCGATGCCGGCCAGGTCGAGCGCCGTGCGGATGCCCAGGTTGCCGCGCGCCGCCAGCACCTTGAGCCCCTGCGCCACCAGCGCCCGGTTGACGCCAGTCAGCGACACCACGTCGCAAATGGTGCCCAGCGCGACGAGATCGAGATACATCATGAGATCGGGAACCATTCGCCCGGAAGCGCGCAATTTCCTGTTCACCGCCACTGCCAGCAGGAACGTCACCCCCACCGCCGCCAGCTGCCGGTGCGGGGAGAATTCGTCAAGCCGGTTGGGGTTGACCACGGCATAGGCTTTGGGCTTCTGCGCCGCGCCGATATGGTGATCGATGACGATGACATCCAGTCCCGCCTCATGCGCCGCCGCTAGGGGCTCGAAGGCCAGCGTGCCGCAATCGACGGTGATGGCGAGCGCCGCGCCGCGCTTCTGCAATGCCAGCAATGCGGGAGCATTGGGACCGTAACCTTCCTTCATGCGGTCGGGGATATGCACCAGCGGATCGCAGCCCAGCGCGTGAAAATAGCGCATGAGCAGCGCCGCAGACGTCGCGCCGTCGACATCGTAATCGCCGAAGATAGCGATGCGCTCACCGGCGATCACCGCTCCCGCCACGCGCTCCGCCGCCGCCTCCATGTCAAGCAGGTGCGACGGATCGGGCAGCAGCGCCTTGAGGCTGGGATTCAGAAAACTTTCCGCCTCGCCA